>NZ_JBBCBO010000014.1:0-138787 GCF_037203865.1 Variovorax sp. CCNWLW186
CGTCACCGCGTCGTAGCCGCGCAGCTCCTGCACCTTCTGGATGTCGATTCCGTACTCTTCCTGGCCCAGCGTGAAGGTCACGACCTCCAGCCGGCTCGAAACGGCGGACGCCGCCGCGCCGCGGTGGTTTTGTGGGGGGGCGGTCATGATCTCTGTCATATAAATTCCTTCAGCTGAACTTCTGCATGATGCGAACGAGCTTCTGCCCGTACTGGGGATCGGTTGCGTAGCCGGCCTTCTGCAGGCCGTGCGCGGCTTCGGCCGGCGTGTCGGCCGCCAGCACGTTGGCGTAGCGCGGATTGCGCGTGATGAACTTGGCGTAGTCGGTAAAGGCTTCGTCGTACGAGGCGTAGGCCCTGAACTTGGCGCGCATGCGCTGCGGTTCGCCGTCCACGTATTCGGTGGTGGTGGTTTCCACCACCGGGCCCTTCCAGCTGCGGTCGGCCTTGATGCCGAACAGGTTGAAGCTCTGCGTGCCGTCGTCGGCGCGAATTTCCCGCTTGCCCCAGCCCGATTCGAGCGCGGCCTGCGCAAGGATGAGCGGCGCGGGCACGCCGCTGGCGGCGCTGGCCACCTGCGCGGAGCCGCCCATGCGCTGCACGAAACTGTCGACATTGCCTTGCAGCGATGCGACGGCGGCCGTGGCCGGACGCTCGCTGTTGCGCTGGTAGATGCTCAGGTCGACCGATGCGGCCGGCGCCCTTGCCGGCACCGGTGAAGACGGCGCCGAGCCGAGGGGAATGCCCGACTGCGGCGTGAGCGCCATCCCGGCGACGCGAGGCGCGAGCGGCATGGCCTCCATGCCGTCTTCCGATTCAGCGCCCGACGCGCGGCTGAGCTGCGCGAGCATGGCTTCGGCCAGGCCGACGCCGCGGCCCGAGAGGTTCTGCGCCAGCTGCTGGTCGAGCATCGAGAGGTAGACCTTCTCGTCGCGGTTCTCGAGGAGGCCGCTCGAAGGCGTGGCCTCGCGCATGCTCTTGAGCACCATGTTCATGAACAGTGCCTCGAACTGCCGCGACACCTGCTTCAGGCCTTCTTCAGGCGAGGTGCGAACGGTGTGGCGCAATGCATCGACGCTCTGTACGTCGAGTGCAAGGCGCTGGTCCAGCGCGCCGCTGCTTCTGCTTTCCGTGATTGCCATGCCGGTACTCAGATGATCTCGAGCTCGGCGCGCAGCGCGCCGGCGGATTTCATGGCCTGCAGGATGGACACCAGGTCTTGCGGGTTGGCGCCCAGGCTGTTCAGGCCCTTGATCACGTCGGCCAGCGAGGCGCCGCCGCGCACCATCTGCAATGCACCGCCGCCCTGGTTGATCGAGATCTGCGAGGTTTGCCCGACCACGGTCTGACCGCCTGCGAATGCGCTGGGCTGGCTCACCACCGGTTCGGTGTTGATGACCACCGAGAGGTTGCCATGCGCCACCGCGCAGTCGTTCACACGAACCGCCTGGTTCATGACCACGGAGCCGGTGCGCGCATTGACGACCACGCGTGCCACAGCCTGAGTGGGCGTGACCTCCAGGCTTTCGAGCTGCGCGAGAAAACCGACGCGCTCCTGCGGCGCGGGGGCCTGCACATGGATCACGCGGGCATCGAGCGCCTGCGCGGTGCCGGGGCCGAACTGCCGGTTGATGGCATCGACCGCGCGCTGCACCGTGCCGAAATCGGACCGGTTGAGTTCGAGCGAGAACGTGCCCTCGCCGCCCACCGGCGCCTCGACGCCGCGCTCGACCAGCGCGCCGCCTGGAATGCGGCCCGAGCTGAGCTGGTTGATCTGCGCCTTGCTGCCGTTGGCCGATGCGCCGGCGCCGCCGACCACCATGTTGCCCTGGGCAATGGCATACACCTGCCCGTCGACGCCCTTGAGCGGCGTCATGAGCAGCGTGCCGCCCCGCAGGCTCTTGGCATTGCCCATGGACGACACCGTCACGTCGATGTTCTGCCCGGGCCGTGCGAACGAGGGCAGCGTGGCCGTGACCATGACCGCCGCCACGTTCTTCAGCTGCATGTTCACGCCCTGCGGAATCGTGATGCCGAGCTGCTGCAGCATGTTGTTCAGGCTCTGCGTGGTGAACGGCGTCTGCATGGTCTGGTCGCCGGTGCCGTCCAGGCCCACCATCAGGCCGTAGCCGATCAGCGGGTTGTCGCGCACGCCCTGGATGCTTGCCAGTTCTTTCAGCCGCTCCGCATGGGCGGGTGAATGCAGGGCCATGGCGCACAGCGCCAACAGGCCGATACGGCGCACGGTATTGCAGATGTTTTTCATGGTGCTAGAACGGCATCACGTTGAGGAAGATGCGCTGCATCCAACCCATGTGCTGCGCTTCGTCGATGTAGCCCTTGGCCGTGTATTCGATGCGTGCGTCGGCCACCAGGGTGGACGGCACGGTGTTGTTGCCCGAGACCGTGCGCGGATTCACCACGCCCGAGAACCGGATGTATTCGGTGCCCTGGTTGATGCCCATCTGCTTCTCGCCGCTGACCAGCAAGTTGCCGTTGCGCATCACGTCCACCACGGTGACCGTGATCACGCCGTTGAAGGTGTTGTTGGCGTTGGCGCCGCCCTTGGCATCGAGCTTGTTGCCGCCGGACAGCTTGGCGTCCTGCCCGTCGAGCAGCGAGCCCAGCAGCTTGGGAATGCCGCCGGCAAAGTCGGCGGCCAGGCTGCCGGTGCGGCTCGCGGTTGCGCCGGAGTTCTTGCTGGCGTTGACCCGTTCGCTGATGACGATGGTCAGGATGTCGCCCACGTTGCGCGGCCTGCGGTCTTCGAACAGCGCGCTGCCGCCGGGGCCGTCCTGGAAGATCGCGCCAGTCGCGCGCCGCGGCGCGGAAGCCACGTTCTCCGCCCGCGCCGTCATCGGCTGGTGCACCAGCGGCTCGCGCGGAACCTGCGCGCAGCCCGAGGCCAGCACGGCGGCAATCGACAGCACCAGGCGCAGGTTGAGGCGGGTCATAACTGGGCGAGGCGCTGCAGCATCTGGTCCGAGGTCTGGACCGCCTTGCTGTTGATTTCGTAGGCGCGCTGCGTGGCGATCATGTTCACCAGCTCTTCCACCACATTGACGTTCGATGCCTCGACATAGCCCTGGCTCAGGATGCCGGCGCCGTCGATGCCGGGGTTCACCTGGTTGGGTGCGCCCGATGCGTCGGTTTCGGCATAGAGGTTCTCGCCCTTGCTCTGCAGGCCGGCCGGGTTCAGGAACGTGGCCAGCTGCAGTTGGCCGACCTGCACCGTGTTGGTGGAGCCGGCCTGCGTGATCGACACGATGCCGTCGCGGCCCACCGTGAGGCTGGTGGCGTTGGCAGGCAGCGTGATGGCCGGCTGCACCGGAAAGCCGCTGGCCGTGACCAGCTGGCCGTCGCGGTCGGTCTGGAAGGAACCGTCGCGCGTGTAAGAGGTGGTGCCATCGGGCATCAGCACCTGGAAGAAGCCGCCACCGTTGATGGCAACGTCCGTCGGCTTGTCGGTCTTGGTGAGGTTGCCCTGCGAGTGGATGCGCTCGGTGGCGACCACATGCACGCCGGTGCCCACCTGCAGGCCCGAAGGCAGGCGGGTCTGGTCCGAAGTCTGGCCGCCGACCTGGCGCAGGTTCTGGTACATCAGGTCCTCGAACACGGCACGGCTTCGCTTGAAGCCCGTGGTGCCGACGTTGGCGAGGTTGTTCGACACCACGTCGAGTTGGGTCTGTTGTGCATCGAGACCGGTCTTGGCGATGTAGAGCGAGCGCATCATGGTGAAAAATTCCTTGGGAGTTATGTAGGGCGCAGGCTTCAGCCGTACGCCAGCAGCTTGTTGGCCGACTGCGCGTTGTCGTCCGCGGTGCGCATCGACTTCATCTGCATTTCGAAGCTGCGGGCGTTGGCGATCATGGCCACCATGGCCTCGACGCCGTTGACGTTGCTGCCTTCGACGGCACCGGTGGTCACCGTGACGGCGGCATCGGCTTCGGCGGGCGGCAGGCCCTCGCGCATGCGAAACAGGCCGTCGGCGCCGCGCACCAGATCGACCGTAGGCGGGTTGACCAGCTTCAGCCGGCCCACTTCGGCAATGCCGATGGCCGGATCGCCGGCGCCGCGCGCCGTAACTAGGCCGTTGGCGGCAATGGATACGGCGGAGCCGGGCGGCACCACGAGTGCGCCGGCATCGCCGAGCACTGCGCGCCCGCCCATGGTGGTGAGCTGGCCTTCGGCGTTCACCTGCAGGTTGCCCACGCGGGTGTAGGCCTCGCCGCCGTCAGGCGTCTGCACCACGAGCCAGCCGTCGCCGTGCACCGCCACATCGAGTGCGCGGCCGGTTTCGGTCAGCGGACCATGGCTGAAGTCGGCACCCGGCGTGGTGGCCACCACGTAGGAGCGTGTCGACGCTTCCGGCCCGCCGTCGGTCACGGGCACTGCGCGAAAGCTGTTGATCTGCGCGCGGAATCCGGGCGTGGAGGCGTTCGCCATGTTGTTGGCGACGGAGGCCTGTTGCTCCATGGCCTGCTTGGCGCCGCTCATCGCGACATACAGCATGCGGTCCATAAGCTACTCAGCGGATGTTGATCAGCGTCTGGACGACCTGGTCCTGCGTCTTCACCGTCTGCGCGTTGGCCTGGTAGCTGCGCTGCGCGACGATGAGGTTGACGAGCTCGGAGGTCAGGTCGACGTTGGAGGCTTCCAGCGCGCCCGAGGCGAGCGAACCCTGCTTGGTGCCGGCGCCCGGCGTGCCGGTGAGCGGCTGGCCCGAGGCCAGCGTTTCGGCCCAGACGTTCTCGCCCTTGGGCTCCAGGCCATTGGGGTTGGCGAACGAGGTCAGCACGACCTGGCCCATCAGCGTGGTCTGTTCGTTGGAGAACTTGCCGGTGATGGTGCCGTCGGGGTTGATGGAGAACGAGGTCAGCGTGCCGGAGGTGTAGCCGTCCTGCTTGAGCGCGTTGATTTCGTTGGCGTTGCCGAACTGCGTGGTGCCCGACAGGTCCACCGTGGCATTGAGCGCCACCGAGCCGTTGCCGAAGTTCATGGTCGGCAGGGTGATCGAGCCGCCCGCCGGCGTGAGCAGGTTGCCGTTGCCGTCGAAGGTCATCGTGGAGATCGGCGCGCCGCCGTTGAGCGCGGCGCCGTCGGCCGCGCCGTAGACGTTCCAGGCATTGGCGCCTGTTTTCACGAAGAAGACGCCGAGCTCATGCGGGCTGCCGAGCGAATCGAAAATCGGCCCGAGCGCGTTCGAATAGTTGAAGGTGTCCGAATCGGTGGGAGAGAACGGCGTCTTGGTGGGCACCGTGCCGCGCATGTCCAGGTTGAAGCGGGCTTCGATGGCGGTGGTGGCCTTGGGGTTCATGGCCGTGGTCTGGACCTGCAGCGGGCCCGGCGTGCCGCCGTCGAGGCCGCCCGTGGCGGAAACGCCATAGCCGGTGAGGCGCAGGCCGGCGGCATTGACGATGAAGCCATCCTTGTCGCGCGTGAACTGGCCATTGCGCGAATACATCACCTCACCGCTCGGGCTGCTGAGCCGGAAGAAGCCGTCGCCGTTGAGGATGGCGATGTCCAGCGGCCGGCTGCTGGTTTGCACCGAGCCCTGGGTGAAGTTCTGCACGATGCCCGACACCGCAACGCCGAGACCGACGCGCGAGCCTGCATACACGTCCTGGAACGTTGCCGCGCCCGATTTGAAGCCGACAGTGTTGGAGTTGGCGATGTTGTTGCCGATGACGTCCAGGTTGGCGGCGGCTGCGGACAAGCCGCTGATACCTTGGGAAAAGCCCATGATCGAATCCTTGTTTCAGTGCGAGGAAGAAATGGAAGCGGCTCGCGGCGCCAAGGCCGCTGCCAATGAAAAACACATGCGGGAGGTACTCAGAGGAACATGCGCACATCGGCCAGGCCGATGCTGTTGCCCGACATCAGCTCGAGGGTGATGCCGTCGGCGCCTTGCTTGACTGCCGCCACTTGCGAGAAGACCAGCGAGGTGGCTTTCACGTCGGTGCCGTTGTTGCTGGCCGAAACCGTGAAGGTGTACGAACCGGGCGCTGCCACGGTGCCGTCGTCGGCCTTGCCGTCCCAGCTCACGGCGTTGACGCCTTCGGTCATCGAGCCGAGCGACATGGTGCGCACCGTGTGGCCGGCGGCATTGACGATCTTCACTTCGACCTCGCCGGCCGTGCCGGGCAGCTGCACCGCAAAGGGCACGGCCGCCGGCTCTTCGCCGGCCTTCGGTTCGGTGGTGCCGATGGTGTTGCCGGGCGACAGCACGTTGTAGCCGATGAGAGACGCCGCCTGCAGCACCTGGTTGGCACCGGTCTGGTTGACCAGGCCGTTCAGCGCCGTGTTGAGCCGCTCGATGCCGCTCACGGTGCTCATCTGCGCGAGCTGGGAGGTGAGCTCCGCGTTCTCCATCGGGTTGAGCGGGTCCTGGTTGTTGAGCTGCGTCACCAGCAGCTTCAGGAAGCGCTGTTCGCTGTCCACCTCGGAGGTATTGCCCGCGCTGGATGCGGCGGTGGCTGCGTTGAGCCCGGAGATGGAGGAAGTGTCGGAAATGGCCATGGCTTGTTGTGTGGGTGTACGGGGGTTACTGGCCGATGCTCAGCGTCTTGACCATGAGGGTCTTGGCGGTGTTCAGCACCTCGACGTTGGCCTGGTAGTTGCGCGAGGCGGAGATCATGTTGGTCATCTCCTCGACCACGTTGACGTTGGGCATCGACACGTAGCCTTCGGGGTTCGCATGCGGGTTCTTCGGGTCGAAGACCATCTTCAGCGGCGAGGCGTCTTCAACGACGCGCGCGACCTTGACGCCGCCGATGTCCTGCTGCCCGGAGGCGGCCACTTCGAACACGACCTGCTTGGCGCGGTAGGGCTTGCCGTCGGGACCGGCCACGCTTTCGGCGTTGGCGAGGTTGCTCGCGGTCACGTTCATGCGCTGCGACTGCGCGGACATGGCGGAGCCCGCCACGCTGAAGATGTTCATGGATGCGCTGGGATGCGGCATGCGTAGCTCTCCTGTGCTTATTGCGCCGCGGCGAGCAGCGACTTGATCTTGGCGCTGACCACCGTGAGGTTGGCCTCGTAGCGCAGCGCGTTGTCGGCGAAGTTGATGCGCTCGGCATCCATCTCGACGGTGTTGCCGTCGATGCTGGGCTGGCTCGGCACGCGGTACAGCAGGTCGCGGTCGGGCATCGAGGAGGCCTGGCCCTGGATGTGGCGCGACGAGGTAGCGGCCATCTGCACCGACTGCCCTCCGCGCCCCTGCTCTACCGCCTGCGTGAGGCGGCTGGCGAAGTCGAAGTCACGCGCCTTGTAGTTGGGCGTGTCCGCGTGTGCGATGTTGGCGGCCAGCACTTCCTGGCGCTGTGTCCGAAGATTGAGTGCTTCGCGGTTGAAGCGCAGTGCCGCGTCCAGCTTGTCGATCATGTGTTTCCATCATTTGTGGCATCGCGTCCCTGGCGGGCATGGCGACTGATGGAAAGCGAGTCTATGCATGCACTGCTTTCGCAATGGGCCGAACAAAGGGGGATTTGGGGTGCACTTCGAATCTTCGGATCGGGTGCGTCTTCCTAGAATTGCCAGGCACCCATGATGGAAAAACCCCACTCCCACAAGCGCCTCCTGAAGATCGTGCTGCCAGCCTTGGCGGCAGGATTCGCGGCGGCCACATCCGTTGCCGCGGCGCCACTTGAAGGCGACGCGCGCGCCGCCGTGGACAAGTTGCTGCAGGCGCAGACCGCCGGGTTGCCGGGCAAGGTCGGCATCCGCGTGGAGGCGCCCGGCTCCGGCCCGCTGCCGCCCTGCGATGCGCTCGAGGCTTTTCTGCCTCGCGGCGCCGCGGCCTGGGGCCGCGTGTCGGTCGGCCTGCGTTGCCATTCGGACCAGAAGCCATGGACCCGCTTCGTGCTGGCCCACGTCGCGGTCGAAGGGCGCTACTTCGTCGCGCTGCGGAACATCGAAACCGGAAAGGCCCTGGCCGCGGGCGACTTTGCCGCGCGCAACGGCGATCTCACCGCCCTGCCCCGCTCCGTCGTCACGGACGCCGCGGAGCTCGAAGGCGTGGTGGCGGCCAATCGCATTGCATCGGGGGCGCCGCTGCGGCGCGAATTGGTGCGCGGCGTGGCCGTGATCCAGCAGGGCCAGACGGTGAAGGTGGTTGCCGAGGGACCGGGCTACAGTGTCAGTACCGAAGCCCGGGCGATGACCAGCGCCGGGGCGGGCTCCACAGTGCGGGCCAAGACCCTGGACGGCCGCCTGGTCAGCGGCGTGGCCGACGAGGAAGGCCAGATCCGGCTGGCGCAGTAGCCGAATTCACCGCGCAATGCGCCAAGCCCTAAAGTTTTGGCCCGACCTGCCGATACACAAGGCAGCCCTTTGAGGAACCATCTTGAAAATCGATCCATCCGCCCCTTCGGCCACCCTGCTCACCCGAACCAGCAAGGGCGCATCGTCATCGCCAGCCAGCGGCACCGAGGCCGTCCAGGGCGGCAAGGACGTGGTGCAGCTCTCGTCGGGCCAGGTGCATTCGCTGCCCGACGCGCCCAACGCCGACTTCGACGCTGCGCGCGTGGCGGCCATCCGCGAGGACATCCGGGCCGGGCGCTATGAAATTCATCCCGAGCGGATCGCCCGCGGCCTGCTGAGCAGCGTGCGCGAACTCCTGCACGAAAACGGAAAGCTGTGAGCACCATGCTGGTTCACCTGCTGGCGGAGAAGTCCTGCGTGGAGGAATTCCTGGCCCTGCTCGACCAGGAAGCGGACGCCATGAAGAACGGCCGCTTCGCGGAGCTGCCCCAGCTGACCGAACGCAAGACAGGCCTGCTCGACCGCATGGCGGCACTCGACCAGGCCCGCGAGTCGGCCCAGGTCGCGCGCGGATTCGAACCCGGCCGCACGGGCGCCGATGCGGCCGCGGCCGCCGACGGCGAAGCGTCGCTCGCCGCGTGGACGGCACTGGTCGAGCTTGCGGAGCAAGCCAGGGCGGACAACCGCCGCAACGGTTCGATGGTGTACAGCCAGCTGGATTTCACGCAGAACGCGCTGCACTACCTGCAGGCCAGCGCCCAGCCTTTCTACGGGCCGGACGGCATCCGCAAATCCGCAAGCGGCACGGGAACCCGGCTGGCGGTCGGCTAGCCAGGGACACCAGGCAGCGGCCGCCTCGAGCGGCCTCAGCCCTTGCGGGGTTTGCCCGACTTGGGCGCCTCGAACAATTCCGAAAAGAACGATGGGCCCACCTCGCCGGGCGGGTTCGCGGGCGGGCTCGGAGGGCTCGCCTCGCCGGGCGCAAGCTCCTGGAAGTCCGACGACGCGAAGTGCGGCGGAACGTAGACCCCGTGCTCGTCGCGCCTGACCAGGCCGCGGCGTTCCAGGTCCCGCATGGTCTTGTTGACCTGCATCCTGGAAAGCCCTGAATAAGAAGCGATGACCGACTGGGTGATGCGCTTGTCGTAGCCGCCGCCGGTGCCGGGGGCCAGCACCGTGAGCTCATGCAGGATGCGGCTGATAAGCCGCTCGGACGAGGCCGAGGAAATCTGCCGGATCTGCCTGCGCAGCACCGTGGTGCGCTTCATCACCACTTCGAGCAGCCCCATGGTCACGGCAGGGTGCCGCTCGCACAGGGCGCGCAGCTCCAGCGTGGGCACAAGGTAGAGAGAGGTGGGCAATGCCGCAATCAGCATGGCGCCGGGCTGGTAGCGCTCCTCGATGGGGGCGGCATTCAGGAAGAGATCGTCCTGGCGGATGAAGTCGGTGGTGACATCGCCGCTGTCTTCGCTGCCTTGCACCACCACCCGCAGCAGGCCGGTGGCAACGCAGTACACACGGTCGGTCCAGTCATCCGCACCCAGCACGACCTCGTTTCGGCGGTAGGAACGAAGTTCGATGCGCTGGACAAACGCTGCCCGTTCTTCCTGGGGAACGCTGGCAATAAGAGGATGCAAATACATCTATACCGTCCGTGGGCCGTCTTGCCAATGCATGCTCAAGGCAGTTTGCCCAAAATCGTTCTCAAGTGTGAAAAATTACCACTCCAATTAATATATTAACCTAAGTAACATCTTGACACGCAAGGCGTAACAATTGTTTCCCTACTGACCTATTTCCGCCAACTTTTCGAGACCGTCCACTGACTTGTAGCGCAGGCCGCGACAAGCACTGCGTAGGTGATCATCGCGCCATCGCGACCAGAAAAGACCAGCCCGCCCACGAGCGCCATCACCCCCACGCCGAAGTTGATTGCCCCCTGGACCCACCAGGATGGCGCACCTGCCGCGCGGCGGCCGAAAACCCGGCCCGCCAGCGCGCAGATGAACCCGACGGCCAAGGCAGGCGCCACGAAGTTGAGCAGGTGGTTGAGTAGATCCAAGAGGGACATGGAGGGGGAAAGTAAAGGGAGGAGTCGAGGCGAGGACCGCCAGATAAAGCCAAGGGCGCCCGCGGCGCCCTTTCGTGTTGCTGGTTATGCGGCAAACCCCTCGGCAGCCGCGCAGCTCCTGCTGATTTTATAATCAGGAGATATGTCAGTCTGGACCCTCGGGTTGAACCACACGACCGCGCCGCTCGATCTGCGCGGTCGTTTTGCGTTCGCGCTCGATCAGATGGCGCCCACGCTGCAGAGTCTGCGCAGTTCGTTCGCCACCGGCCGCCATCCGCAGGTCGAGGCCGCGATCATCTCGACCTGCAACCGCACCGAGATCTATTGCGCCGCCGAACACGCCGCGCTCGACCACACGGTGGGCTGGCTGGCCGAGAACGGCGGGGTGGCGCCCGCGCTGCTGCGCTCGCACTCCTACACGCTGCACGACGACGAGGCCGCGCGCCATGCGTTCCGCGTGGCCAGCGGGCTCGACTCCATGGTGCTGGGCGAAGCGCAGATCCTCGGCCAGATGAAAGACGCCGTGCGCGCGGCCGAAACCGCCGGCGCGCTCGGCAGCACGCTCAACCAGCTGTTCCAGCGTTCTTTCGCGGTTGCCAAAGAGGTGCGCACCGCCACCGAGATCGGCGCGCATTCCATCAGCATGGCGGCCGCCGCGGTCCGGCTGGCCGGGCAGCTCTTCGAAGACCTGCACCAGACGCGCGTTCTGTTCGTGGGCGCGGGCGAAATGATCGACCTGGCCGCCACGCACTTCGCGGCCAAGGACCCGAAGTCGATCGCCATTGCCAACCGCACGCTGGAGCGCGGCGAAAAGCTGGCCTCGCGCTTCGGCGGCGAGGCCATGCGGCTGGCCGACCTGCCGAACCGGCTTGCGGAATTCGACATCGTGGTGAGCTGCACCGCGAGCACGCTGCCGATCATCGGCCTGGGTGCCGTGGAGCGCGCGCTGAAGGCCCGCAAGCACCGCCCGATGTTCATGGTCGACCTGGCGGTGCCGCGCGACATCGAGCCCGAAGTGAAAGCGCTCGAAGACATCTATCTCTACACCGTGGACGACCTCGCCCAGGTGGTGCAGCAGGGCCAGGCCAACCGGCAGGCCGCGGTGGCGCAGGCCGAGGTCATCATCGACGCCGGCGTGCAGAGCTTCATGCACTGGCTGCGCCAGCGCGGCACGGTGCCGCTCATTCAGCAGCTCAACGCCCAGACCGACGAGTGGCGCGCCGCAGAGATGGCGCGCGCGCGCAAGCTGCTGGCCAAGGGCGAACCGGTCGACGCGGTGCTCGAGGCCATGTCGCGCGGGCTCACGCAAAAGATGCTGCACGGCGCGCTGGCCGAACTGCATGCGGGCGATGCAACTTCGCGCGAACAGACGGCCCAGACGATTTCGCGGCTCTTCCTGCGCAAAGAGCGTTAGCGACGCTTGCCGCAGCCGGCCCCGGCCCGTTGCCGCGGCCATCCCGCGCCTTGCCGCCGCGAGCCGCGCTCCCTCCTTTTTTTTCGGCCCCTTTTCGACGTGAAACCATTTCTGCGCCACCAACTCGAGCGCTACGCGCAGCGCCTCGGCGAACTCGACTTTCTGCTGTCGCGCGAAGACATCATGAGCGACATGGCGCAGTACCGCACCATCTCGCGCGAGCATGCCGAAATCACGCAGATCGCGGGCCGCTACGAACGCTACAAGCAGCGCGAAGCCGACATTGCCGGAGCGCGCGAAATGCTCGACGACCCCGACATGGCCGAGATGGCACGGGAAGAAATTGCGGGTGCCGAGGCCGAGCTGACCCAACTCGAGGAAGAACTGCAGCGCCTGCTGCTGCCCAAGGACCCGGACGATGCGCGCAACGCATTCCTCGAAATTCGCGCCGGTACGGGCGGCGACGAATCGGCGCTGTTCGCTGGCGACCTGCTGCGCATGTACACGCGCTATTGCGAGCGCGCCGGCTGGCGCTGCGAGGTGGTGAGCGAGAGCGAAAGCGAGCTCGGCGGCTACAAGGAAGTGGTGATCCGCATCGTCGGCGACGACGTGTTCGGGCACCTGCGCTTCGAGTCGGGCGGCCACCGCGTGCAGCGCGTGCCGGCCACCGAAACCCAGGGGCGCATTCACACCAGCGCCTGCACGGTGGCCGTGCTCGCCGAGCCCGACGAAACGGTGGCGGTGCAGATCAACCCGGCCGACCTGCGCATCGATACCTACCGCGCGAGCGGCGCCGGCGGCCAGCACATCAACAAAACCGATTCGGCGGTGCGCATCACGCACATTCCGACCGGCATCGTGGCCGAGTGCCAGGACGACCGCAGCCAGCACCGCAACAAGGCCAAGGCGCTGCAGGTGCTCTCGGCGCGCATCCAGGAGAAGGAGCGCAGCGAGCGCGCCGCCAAGGATGCGGCCATGCGCAAGGGCCTGATCGGCAGCGGCGACCGCTCGGACCGCATTCGCACCTACAACTTTCCGCAGGGCCGGCTCACCGACCACCGCATCAATCTCACGCTCTACAAGCTGCTGGCGATCATGGAGGGCGACCTCGGCGACGTGCTGGACGCCCTGCGCGCGGCGCGCGAGGCCGAGCAGCTGGCCGAGCTCGAATCGAGCCTGCCGGCGTGACGATGAAGACCGCCACCACGCCTTCCACCGTGGCGCAGGCGCTGGCTGCGGCGGTGGCGCTGGGCATCGACAGGCTCGATGCCCAGTTGCTGTTGCTGCATGCGCTGGGCCGTGCGCCGCACGACCGCGCGTGGCTGCTGGCGCACGACACCGATGCGATGTCCGATGCGGCGTGGTCCATGCTCTCGGAACGGCTGTCGCGCCGGCGGAAGGGCGAGCCGGTGGCCTACCTGCTCGGCGAAAAGGAATTTCACGGCCTCTCGCTGCAAGTGGACGCGCGGGTGCTGGTGCCGCGCCCCGACACCGAAACGCTGGTCGACTGGGCACTGGAATGCCTCGAAGGCCGTGATGCCCCGCGCGTGCTCGACCTGGGCACCGGCAGCGGGGCCATCGCGCTGGCGCTGCAGCATGCGCGGCCGGACGCGCAGGTCGACGCGGTCGATGCCAGCGCCGACGCACTGGCCGTCGCCCAGGCCAATGCCGAGCGCCTCGGCCTTCCGGTGCGGTTCAGCCAGGCGAACTGGCTGGAGGGCGCGGCCCACGGCTACACGGTCATTGCCAGCAATCCGCCTTACATCGCCATTGACGATCCGCATCTGCCCGCGCTGCGGCACGAGCCCCCGGCCGCGCTGGTTGCAGGGGCCGACGGGCTCGACGACATCCGCCAGATCGTGCAGAACGCGCCCTCACACCTCGCAGAAGGCGGCTGGCTGCTGCTGGAACACGGCCATGACCAGGCCGCGGCCGTGCGCCAGTTGCTGGAAACACGCGGTTTCGCGGAAGTCCAAAGCCGCGATGACCTTGCCGGCATCGCGCGCTGTTCCGGCGGAATCTGGCGCCCGGTGAAATAATCCCCTCAAGCCCACTTTTTCAGGAGTCCCCATGTCCGACGCTCAACAACGCATCGACGATCTCGTCAAGACCAACGACCTCGTGCTCTTCATGAAGGGCAACGCGAGCTTTCCGATGTGCGGCTTTTCGGGCCGCGCGATCCAGATCCTCAAGGCGGTCGGCGTCGACACCAAGACGCTCAAGACGGTCAACGTGCTCGAAGACGACGGCATCCGCCAGGGCATCAAGGAATACAGCAACTGGCCGACGATTCCCCAGCTCTACGTGAAGGGCGAATTCGTGGGCGGCTCGGACATCATGATGGAGATGTACGAATCGGGCGAGCTGCAGCAAGTGCTGGGCGGCAGCAACCCCGCCTGATTCTTTTCAGGCCCGCCATGAGCCACGACCACGAAGGCCACTCGCACGATGGCGCTTCGGCGCCGGCCTGGAAGCACGACGGCGTGCGCGTGGTCGCGGCCAACCAGCTCGACGTCAACACGGCCCAGACGCCCGGCATGAACCGGGCGGCAGCCATCAACTTTGCCCGCGTCGGTGCGCAGAAGCTGTGGGCCGGCACCGTCACCATCCATGCCGACGCCAAGACCGGCGCGCATCACCACGGGCCTCTCGAATCGGTGATCTATGTCGTGCGCGGCCGCGCGCGCATGCGCTGGGGCGAAAAGCTCGAGTTCACGGCCGAAGCCGGACCGGGCGACTTCATCTACGTGCCGCCCTACGTGCCGCACCAGGAAATCAACGCCAGCGCGACCGAGCCGCTCGAGTGCGTGCTGTGCCGCAGCGACGGCGAGGCCGTGGCCGTCAATCTCGACATCGAGCCGGTGGAAAAACCGGAATCGGTGCTCTGGGTCGATCCAACGCACCCTCACGGTGGGATGTAGGCTCTCCCCCCAGGCTGCACGCACTGCGTGTCGCTTCTCCCTCCCCCTTTCCGGGGGCAACACCAGCGGCCCGGCAAAGCCGGTTCCGCGGTGTTCGCTGGAACGTGCCCGGGCCATGGCACCATGGCACTCTTCGAAGTGCCACCATGACCCTGACCCAAAGCCTGCTCATCATCGTCTTTCTGATCGCGATGAGCGCATTCTTCTCACTTGCCGAGATCACTCTTGCCGCCTCGCGGCGCCTGCGCCTGCGCCAGATGGCCGACGACGGCGACCCGCGGGCCGAGCGCGTGCTGCGCGTGCAGGAGCAGCCGGGCCACTACTTCACGGTGGTGCAGATCGGGCTCAACGCGGTGGCCATCCTCGGTGGCGTGGTGGGTGAGGGCTCGCTCAGCCCGTACTTCGCGCGCTTCTTCGAGAACTGGATGAGTGTGGAAGCCTCGGCGAACGTGGCTTTCCTGTGCTCGTTCGTGATCGTCATCGCGGTGTTCCTGGTTTTCGCCGACCTGTTTCCCAAGCGGCTCGGCATGAGCAACCCGGAGCACATCGCCGTGCGCATGGTCGGGCCGATGCTGCTGCTGATCACGGCGTTCAAGCCGCTGGTGTGGCTGTTCACGCGTTCGACCGACATGCTTTTCAAGGTGCTGGGCATGCCGCTCGTGCGCGACGACAAGATCACCTCGGCCGACATCCTGGCCATGACCGAGGCCGGCGCGCGCGCGGGCGTGCTCGCGGTGCGCGAGCAACAGGTGATCGCCAATGTGTTCGAACTGGACACGCGCCTGGTGAGCAGCGTGATGACGGTGCGCGACAACATCGCCTGGTTTCTGCACGACGACCCGGAGTCGGTGCTGCGCGCGCGCATCGTGGCCGAGCCTTTCTCGGCCTACCCGGTGTGCGACGGCGACATCGACCACGTGCTCGGGTATGTCGATGCGAAGGACATGTTCCAGCGCGTGCTGAGCGGGCAGCCGCTGGCCTTCGACAAGGGGCTGCCGCTGCACAAGGCGTTGGTCATTCCCGACCGGCTGTCGCTCACCGAAGTGCTCGAGCAGTTCCAGCAGGCGCATGAAGACTTCGCGATCATCGTCAATGAATACAGCCTGGTGGTGGGCGTAATCACGCTCAACGACGTGATGAGCACGGTGATGGGCGACCTGGTGTCGCTGCCGGACGAAGAGCAGATCGTGAAGCGCGACGAGAATTCGTGGCTGATCGACGGCGTGACACCGATCCAGGATGTGCAGCGCGCATTGCACATCGACGAGCTGCCGCATTCGGACGAATACGAAACCCTGGCGGGCTTCCTGATGGTGATGCTGCGCCGCGTGCCCAAGCGCACCGACAGCGTGAGCTGGGGCGGCTACACCTTCGAGGTGATGGACGTCGACAGCTACCGCATTGACCAGGTAATGGTCACACGCACTTAGCTCGCCCCCGTCTTCGCGCAGGATCAGGCGGCTGCGCGGTCTCTCTCCACGAAGGTCCAGAGGCGCTGGTTGGCGAATACGGCGTTGGGGTACGGCGACTTGCCGCGGCTGCCGTTGTAGCGGCCGAGAGTCATGTACAGGTCGCCCTTCTCGCGGTCGAGATAGTGGCGCAGGATGACGCAGCCGAAGCGCAGGTTGGTCTGCATGTGGAACAGCTTGGCGGGGTCGCTGTCGCCGATCACGCGGGTCCAGAACGGCATGACCTGCATGTAGCCCCGCGCACCGGCGCTGGACACCGCGAACTTGCGGAAGTTGCTCTCGACCTGGATGAGCCCCAGCACCAGGCTCACGTCGAGGCCGGAGCGCTTGGCTTCATACCAGACGGTCTGCAGGAACTCCTTGCGCGTGGGCCAGTCGGCAATCTTCTTCTTGAGGCGCTCGCTCATTTCGCCGAGCCAGCGCAGATAGTTCAAGCGGGCTTCGGTGCTCGAAAACTCGGGAACCGGCGGCGCCTTGTTGTGGATGGCCGAACTCAGCGCGGTGCGCACCGAGTCGATCAGCGGCTCTTCGATCTGCGCGCCGGCGTGGGCGGCCTGCGGCAGCGACAGCGACAGCGCCGCCAGCGCGCTCGCCGCCGCGGCGACGCCCAGGCACTGGCGTCGCGAGAGGCCGCCCTCCACGCTCATTTCGCGAGCTTGCCGGTGATGAACTCGGCGATGCCGGCGGCCGGCACCTTGGTGGCCGCGGTGTCGCGTCGATGCTGGTATTCCAGCTGGCCTTCCTTGAGGCCGCGGTCGGAAATGACCACGCGGTGCGGCACGCCGATCAGCTCCCAGTCGGCGAACATCGCGCCCGGGCGTTCGCCCCGGTCGTCCAGAAGCACGTCGACGCCAGCTTCGAGCAGTTGCTCGTAGAGCGCCTCGGCGGCCACCTTGACCTCGGGGCTACGATCCATGCCGATGGGGCAGACCACCACGGTGAACGGCGCCAGCGCGTCGGGCCAGATGATGCCGCGCTCGTCGTGGTTCTGTTCGATGGCGGCGGCGGGCAGGCGCGTGATGCCGATGCCGTAGCAGCCCATCTCGAGAAACTGCGGCTTGCCGGCTTCGTCAAGATAGGTGGCGTTCATGTCCTTGCTGTACTTGGTGCCGAGCACGAACACATGGCCGACCTCGATGCCGCGCTCGATGGCGAGCACGCCCTTGCCGTCGGGCGAGGCGTCGCCGGCCACCACGTTGCGCAGGTCGGCCACGAGCTCGGGCTCGGGCAGGTCGCGGCCCCAGTTGACGCCGGTCATGTGGAAGTCGATCTCATTGGCGCCGGTGATCCAGTCGGCCATGACGGCGACTTCGCGGTCTGCCACGAGCTTGACGGCCTTCTTGAGGTTCAGCGGGCCCAGGTAGCCGGGCTTGCAGCCGAAGTGGTCTTCGATCTCGGCCAGGGTCGCGAAGCGGAAGCCCTTGTCCAGGCCCGGCACCTTGCTGACCTTGATCTCGTTCATGTCGTGGTCGCCGCGCAGGAGCAGCAGCCACACCTGCGAGCCCTTCAGGTTGCCGGTCTCATCGACGATGTCGGTTGCCAGCACCAGCGATTTGACGGTGGTCGAGAGCGGCACGCCGAGCAGCTCGGCCACATCGGCGCAGGTGCTCTTGCCGGGGGTGGGCGTTTTCTCGAGCGCCTTGGCCGCGGCCGGGCGTGGGCCGGCCGGGGGCAACGCCTCGGCCTTTTCCATGTTGGCGGCGTAATTGCTCTCGGGGCAATAGACGATGGCGTCTTCGCCGGTGGCGGCAATCACCTGGAACTCTTCGCTCAGGTCGCCGCCGATGGCGCCGCTGTCGGCCGCCACGGCACGGTAGCGCAGGCCAAAGCGGTCGAAGATGCGGCGATACGCATCGGCCATGACCTGGTAGCTGGCCTTGGCGGCGTCCAGGTCGCGGTCGAAGCTGTAGGCGTCCTTCATGATGAACTCGCGCCCACGCATGAGGCCGAAGCGCGGACGGCGCTCATCGCGGAACTTGGTCTGGATCTGGTAGAAATTCTTCGGCAGCTGCTTGTAGCTGCGGATTTCCTGGCGCGCGATGTCGGTCACCACTTCTTCGCTGGTCGGCTGGACCACGAAGTCGCGGTCGTGCCGGTCCTTGATGCGCAGCAGCTCGGGGCCCATCTTGTCGAAGCGGCCGGTCTCCTGCCAAAACTCGGCCGGCTGCACCACGGGCATCGTGAGCTCGACGGCGCCGGCGCGGTTCATTTCCTCGCGCACGATGGCCTCGACCTTGCGGATCACACGCAGGCCCATGGGCATGTACGTATAGATGCCGGTGCCGAGCTTCTTGATCATGCCGGCGCGCATCATGAGCCGATGGCTCGCGACTTCGGCGTCGGCCGGCGCTTCCTTGAGGGTGGAGACAAAAAATCGGGAAGCTTTCATCGGGATCGCGCTGGTGGATTCAAAGTCGTAGGGAAAACAGGCGCCGGGAGAGACCTCCGGGAACCCGTGAGCCTCGAACTGGCCGCTTGCCGAGCGCAACCCGGCATGCATAATCGACTCAGTTCAAAAATTGGGGTTTGATTATGCTCGACCGGGACGGCTTCAGGCCCAACGTCGGCATCATCCTGCTCAACCAGAGAAACCAGGTTTTCTGGGGCAAACGCATACGCACGCATTCCTGGCAGTTTCCGCAAGGCGGCATAGACCGCGGGGAAAGTCCCGAACAAGCCATGTTCCGGGAACTGCACGAGGAAGTCGGGCTCCATCCGGAGCACGTGCGCATCGTGGCCCGTACCCGTGACTGGTTGCGCTACGAGGTGCCGGATCGGTTCATTCGCCGTGACGCACGGGGCCACTACAAAGGCCAGAAGCAAATCTGGTATTTGCTGCAATTGATCGGTCACGACTGGGACTTGAACCTGCGTGCGACCGACCACCCCGAGTTCGACGCCTGGCGATGGCACGATTACTGGGTGCCGCTCGATGTGGTCGTCGAATTCAAACGCGGCGTCTACGAGATGGCACTGACCGAGCTCGCTCGCTACCTGCCGCGGCAGGATTTCCGCAACCGTTTTCTGCGCAGCAATGTGCGCGCCCGAGAGTTCGAGCGCCACACGCCAGACGGCGGCGCGCCCGCGGGTCTGGACCTGCCGCCCGGCGGCAGTTTCGATCCGCATCCCGACATTCCTTCAGTGAGCGATGAACCTTCTTCTCCCGACAACAAAGCGCCTTTCCTTCCGTCGCAACGCTGAACGCGCCCTGCTTCTCCTGTGCGTGGCCGTGCTTGCCGGATGCGCATCTGGCAAGCACGACACCGACAACCCCGACTGGGCGCAGTCCGGCATGCCGCCGCCGCCCAAGCGGACCGAGTCGGACACCGAGTGGGCGGAAACCACGGCGCCACCGCCGCCCGCATTCAGCGAGAGCCGTCTGCTGCCGATCGAGATGCCTCCCTACATGACGCTGAAGTTCGGCGTCGATCCGAACACCATCGCCATCACGCCGGACGGCATCGTGCGCTACGTGGTGGTGGCGCAGAACCGCAACGGCGGGGGCGCCAACGCGTTCTACGAAGGCGTGCGCTGTTCGACCGCGGAGATGAAGAGCTATGCCCGCTACAACAACGGGACCTGGCAGGAAACCAAGACGCCCGAGTGGAAGCGCATCGACGACCTGAACTCGCGCTACGCGAAGGCACTGTCGACCCAGGCGCTGTGCCGCGGCAATGCGCCGCGCAATTCGGTCGGGGACATGGTGCGAAACCTGCGCAATCCGGTTCGCGAAGTTCAGTGAAACAGTAACGGGGCCTTGGGCCCCGTTTTTTTCATCAGCTCGGCATCAACACCATGTTGTCGCGGTGCACCATCTCTGGCTCCGCAACATAGCCCAGCAAGCGCTCGAACTCCGATGAGGGCTTGCGGCACAGCAGGCGGGCTTCGACGCTCGAGTAGTTCGCCAGGCCGCGGGCCAGCTCGACGCCGTCGGTGTCGCGCACGGCAATCACATCGCCGCGCGAAAACTCACCCGAGACGCCCGTCATGCCGATGGGCAGCAGGCTCTTGCCTTCTGCGCGCACCTTGGCCGCGGCGCCGGCATCGACGGTCACGGAGCCGCGCAGCTGCAGGTGGTCGGCCATCCAGCGCTTGCGCGCCTGGTGCTTGGCCGTCTGGGCAACCAGGAGCGTGCCAATCGGCTCACCGCGTGCCAGGCGCAGCAGGGCGTCGGGCTCCCGGCCCCAGGCAATCACGGTGGAAGCGCCGGAGCCGGCCGCGCGCTTGGCCGCCAGGATCTTCGTGATCATGCCGCCGCGGCCGAGGCTGGAGCCCGCTCCGCCCGCCATGGCTTCGAGCGCGGGATCGCCCGCCGCCGCCTCGTGCACGAACTTGGCGTCCGGGTCCTTGCGCGGATCGGCGGTAAAGAGGCCCTTCTGATCGGTGAGGATGACCAACGCATCTGCCTCGACCAGGTTGGCTACGAGCGCGCCGAGCGTGTCGTTGTCGCCGAACTTGATCTCGTCGTTGACGACGGTGTCGTTCTCGTTGATGACCGGCACCACGCCGAGCCTCAGCAGCGTGACGAGCGTGGAGCGCGCATTGAGATAGCGCTCGCGGTCGGCGAGGTCGGCATGGGTCAGCAGCACTTGCGCGCTGCCCATTTCGTTCTCGCGCAGCTTGGTTTCGTACATCTGGGCCAAGCCCATCTGCCCGACGGCGGCGGCCGCCTGGAGCTCGTGCACCTCGTGCGGCCGGGTGCGCCAGCCAAGGCGTTTCATGCCTTCGGCAATGGCGCCGCTCGACACCATCACGACCTCTCGCCCATCGCGCACCAGCGCCGCAAGCTGGCGGCACCATTCGCCGATGGCGCCCTCGTCCAAGCCCCGTCCTTCGTTGGTAACGAGGCTCGAGCCCACCTTGACGACGATTCGGCGGGCGTCCCGCAATGCAGTGGATCCGGAATTCGAGGTCATTTGAGGCTGTGGCGGTCGGTCTTGAAAGCTGCTTGTTCTGCTATGTGTGGAAAGCTTGTTGCATCGGCCTCGAAGCGGGCATCGGATGCCCGGCGAGGCCGCGCGGCTCTCAGTTTGGATCGGGCGGCAATTCGGTGAAGCGCGGATCGACCTCGGCCGGAACCTGTTCAGCTACCTGCTGCGCCTTGATGTGCTGATACACCGCCTGCACCAGATGCTCGCAGCCCTCGCGCGTGAGCGCGGAGATCTCGAACACCGGCCCCTTGAAACGCATGCGCTTCACGAAGTCCTTGATGCGCGCGGCGCGCTCGTCGCCGGGCACCATGTCGAGCTTGTTGAGCACGAGCCAGCGCGGCTTCTCGTAGAGCGCGGTGTCGTACTTCTTCAGCTCGCCGACGATGGCCTTGGCCTGCGCCACGGGATCGACGGACTCGTCGAACGGTGCAAGATCGATCACGTGCAGCAGCAGGCGGGTCCGCTGGAGGTGACGCAGGAACAGGTGGCCCAGGCCGGCCCCTTCCGAAGCGCCTTCGATCAGGCCGGGAAGGTCCGCCACCACGAAACTCTGCTCCGGGCCCACGCGAACCACGCCGAGATTCGGATGCAGCGTGGTGAAGGGATAGTCCGCAATGCGCGGGCGGGCGTTCGAGATGGCGCTGATCAGCGTCGACTTGCCCGCATTGGGCATACCGAGCAGGCCGACGTCGGCGAGCACCTTGAGTTCGAGCTTGAGGCTTTTCTTTTCGCCGGGCCAGCCAGGCGTTTTCTGGCGGGGAGCGCGGTTGATGGCGCTCTTGAAGCGCATGTTCCCGAAGCCGCCGTCGCCACCCTTGGCAATGGTGATGACCTCGCCTTCTTTCAGCAGCTCGTACAGCACTTCGCCGGTTTCGGCATCGCTGATGATGGTGCCGACGGGCATCTTCAGGACGATGTCGTCGCCGGCCGCGCCGAACATGTCGGAGCCCATGCCGTGCTCGCCGCGCTTGGCCTCGTGGCGGCGCGAGTAGCGGAAGTCGACCAGGGTGTTGAGGTTGGAATCGGCCACCGCGTAGACGTGGCCGCCGCGGCCGCCGTCGCCGCCGTTGGGGCCGCCGAATTCCTTGTATTTTTCATGACGGAACGACACGCAGCCGTTGCCGCCATCGCCAGCGGCGATGTCGATGAAGGCTTCGTCGACGAACTTCATGGGGTATCCAGTGTACAAATGAAGAAGCCCCGGCAAAGCGGGGCTTCGAGCTGATCGAAGTGACCTGGGCTTATGCCGCGGGGGTCACGTTGACCATGTGCTTGTTCAGTGCGCCCTTGACGCCGAACGACACGTGGCCGTCGACCAGTGCGAACAGCGTGTGGTCCTTGCCCACGCCGACGTTCACGCCGGGGTGGAACTGGGTGCCGCGCTGGCGCACGATGATCGAGCCTGCGCTGATCAGTTCGCCGCCGAAGGCCTTCACACCGAGCATCTTGGGCTTGGAATCGCGCCCGTTTCGCGTTGAGCCGCCGCCTTTTTTCTGTGCCATGGAATCTGCTCCTATGCCGGGTTAAGCGGCGATCGCGCCGATTTGCAATTCGGTGAACTGCTGGCGATGGCCTTGACGTTTCTGATAGTGCTTACGACGGCGCATCTTGAAGATGCGAACCTTGTCGTGCTTGCCGTGCGACAGTACCGTGACTGTCACCGTTGCGCCGGACACCAGGGGCGTACCGACCTTGATTTCGCTGCCGTTGCCGACTGCGAGAACCTGATCGATCACGATTTCCTGGCCTACATCCGCAGCAATCTGTTCTACTTTAATTTTTTCGCCGGAAGCAACGCGATACTGCTTGCCGCCGGTTTTTATGACCGCGTACATGTGAACCTCTTGGGAATATGAGCTCTACGGCGAATTCCGCAGAGCCCTAGATTCTAGCACGGTTTGCACGCGCTAACATGGTTTCGGCCCAGGCCGGCCCCGGACGGCCTCCGGCTCGTCCCTATAATCTGCGCCTTCCGGCCTTGTGCCGCCGCTACCTTCCGTACTCAGACGCGCCGCGCGCAAACGCCTTGCCAGTTCACGCCGCCGATACCTCCCCCACCGCCACCGTGCTGGATTTGATCGCCGGCGACATGGTCGAAGTCGACCATGTGATTGCGCGGCGCCTCGATACGGGCGTGCCCCTGGTCAGCCAGGTTTCCAAGTACATCATCTCCGCAGGGGGAAAGCGGCTGCGGCCGGCACTGCTGCTGCTCATGTCGGGAGCCCTTGGGTACACCGGCGAGCAGCGCTTCAACCTGGCGGCGGTGGTGGAGTTCATCCACACCGCCACGCTGCTGCACGACGACGTGGTCGATGAATCGACCCTGCGGCGCGGGCGCCCCACGGCCAACGAATCGTTCGGGAACCCGGCCAGCGTGCTGGTCGGCGACTTCCTGTACTCGCGCGCTTTCCAGATGATGTTGGATGCGAACAACATGCGCATCATGCAAATCCTGGCCGAAGCGACCAACGTGATCGCCGAAGGCGAAGTGTTGCAGTTGATGAACATGCATGACGCCTCGCTGGACGAAGCCGCCTATCTGCGCGTGATCCGCTCCAAGACCGCCAAGCTTTTCGAAGCCAGCACGCGGCTTGCCGCCGTTCTGGCCAGCGCCACGCCCGAAGTCGAGGAGGCCTGCGCCACCTACGGCCAGGCGCTGGGCACGGCGTTCCAGGTTATCGATGACGTGCTCGACTATGCCGGGGATGCGCATGAAACAGGCAAGAACGTGGGCGACGACCTCCGTGAAGGCAAGACCACACTGCCGCTGATCTTCGCCATGCGGCGCGGCAATGCCGAGCAGGCCGCACTGGTGCGCGCGGCAATCCAGGCAGGCGACACGGCCCAACTGGGCAAGATCGTGGAAATCGTCCACAGCACCGGGGCGCTGGAAGCATCGCGTGCCGCGGCCGCCGACGAAGCGAAACGTGCGATTCACGCACTGCGCGACTTTCCGTCCAATTTGCACGCCGACGGTTTGCTACAATTGGCGGCTCAGTTGCTTGAGCGACGTGCCTGAACACCTCACAAGAGTTGGCAAGGACGACTTTCTCTTTTTTGCAACCAATCGGGGTGTAGCTTAGCCTGGTAGAGCGCTACGTTCGGGACGTAGAGGCCGGAGGTTCGAATCCTCTCACCCCGACCAGTCTTTTAGGCTGGCACCAATAATGCCCGTGCCTGTTGCTGTGTAGCGATTTACAGGACGCGGGTGTTCAGCGATGATCGTGAAGCATTTTTTCACATCTTTTGCAATTCGCTGAATGGCTGCCGCCGAACTTCCTGTTAAAGAAAACACGCAAATCGCCCTTCCGGGCCTTGCGCGCGCATTGGTTTCGGCCGGCAAACTCCCTGCAAAGACAGCGGAAGACATCTATCAGAAGTCGCTGAGCAGCCGAACCAGCTTCATTGCAGAGCTGACCGGCAGTGGCGCCGTCTCGGCCGCCGACCTGGCCCACACGCTTTCTTCCGCCTTCGGCGCCCCGTTGCTCGACCTGGACGCGATCGACCATCAGCGGCTGCCCAAGGACCTGCTCGACCCGAAGCTGTGCCTTGCATACCGCATCGTGGTGCTCAGCAAGCGCAACAACCGTCTCATCGTTGCAACAGCGGACCCCTCCGACCAGCAGGCGGTGGAAAAGATCAAGTTCGCCTCGCAAATGGGCGTGGACTGGGTCATTGCCGAATACGACAAGCTGTCGCGAATGATCGAGGCCGCCGCTGTCAGCGCGTCGGAAACCCTCAACAATATCGTCGGCGGCGGGGATTTCGAGTTCGACGACGTCACGGCCGATACCTCGGGCGATACGAACGAACAGGCGGCCATCGCCGAAGTCGAGGATGCCCCGGTCGTCCGGTTCCTGCACAAGATGCTGCTCGACGGCGTCAGCATGCGCGCATCGGACATTCACTTCGAACCCTACGAGCACAACTACCGGGTGCGCTTTCGCATCGACGGCGAACTGCGCGAGATCGCCAGCCCGCCGACGCTCATCAAGGACAAGCTGGCCTCACGGATCAAGGTCATCTCCCGGCTCGACATCTCCGAAAAACGCATTCCGCAAGACGGGCGCATGAAGCTCAAGATCGGCCCGGACCGCGTGATCGACTTCCGCGTGAGCACCCTGCCCACGCTGTTCGGCGAGAAGATCGTGATCCGTATTCTGGATCCGAGCAGCGCGCGCCTGGGCATCGATGCGCTCGGTTACGACGCGGATGAAAAGGAGCGGCTGCTGAATGCAATCGGCCGTCCCTACGGCATGGTGCTGGTGACGGGCCCTACGGGTTCCGGAAAGACGGTGTCACTCTACACCTGCCTGAACCTGCTGAACCAGCCGGGCGTCAACATCGCCACGGCAGAAGACCCGTCTGAAATCAACCTGCCCGGGGTGAACCAGGTCAACGTCAACGAACGTGCCGGACTCACGTTCGCCGCCGCGCTGCGCGCTTTTCTCCGGCAGGATCCCGACATCATCATGGTCGGTGAAATCCGGGACCTCGAAACGGCCGACATCTCGATCAAGGCCGCGCAAACGGGCCACCTGGTGCTTTCGACGCTGCACACGAACGACGCGCCGACCACGCTCACGCGCATGCGGAACATGGGCATCGCACCGTTCAATATTGCGTCGAGCGTCATCCTGATCACTGCGCAGCGGCTGGCCCGCCGCTTGTGCCATCTCTGCCGTGCGCCGGCCGACGTGCCGCGCCAGGCCTTGCTCGACGCCGGCTTCAAGGAAGAAGAGCTCGATGGCTCCTGGAAGCCCTATCGCCCGGTCGGCTGCTCCGCGTGCAACGGCGGCTACAAGGGTCGCGTCGGCATCTACCAGGTGATGCCGATCTCCGAAGCCATCCAGGCCATCATCCTGCGCGACGGCAGCGCATTGGACATTGCGCGCCAGTCCGAAGCCGAGGGCGTTCGCTCGCTGCGGCAGTCGGGGCTCAGAAAAGTCATGCAAGGGCTCACCTCACTCGAAGAAGTGGTGGCGGTCACCAACGAATAACGAACACACCGTAAGAAATCGGAGATCGAATGGCAACAGTGGCATCCAAGCGCACTTCAAACACACTCAAGGAATCTGTCTACGAGTGGGAAGGCAAGGACCGCAACGGCAAGCTGGTGCGCGGCGAACTCCGTGCCGCCGGCGAGAACCAGGTGCAGGCCGCATTGCGCCGCCAGGGCGTTCTTGCATCCAAGATCAAGAAGCGCCGCATGCGCTCGGGCAAGACGATCAAGCCCAAGGACATCGCGATCTTCACGCGCCAGCTGGCAACGATGATGAAGGCGGGCGTTCCGTTGCTGCAGTCGTTCGACATCGTGGGCCGGGGCAACGCGAATCCGAGCGTTGCCAAGCTGCTGAACGACATCCGCAGCGACGTGGAGACCGGAACTTCGCTTTCAGCGGCATTCCGCAAGTTTCCGAAGTATTTCGACAACCTCTATTGCAACCTGGTGGAGGCTGGTGAAGCCGCCGGTATCCTGGAAGACCTGCTGGACCGTCTTGCCACGTACATGGAGAAGACCGAGGCGATCAAGTCCAAGATCAAGTCGGCGTTGATGTATCCCACTTCCGTGGTGGTGGTGGCGTTCGTGGTGGTCGCCATCATCATGATCTTCGTGATTCCGGCGTTCAAGGAAGTGTTCACGTCTTTCGGCGCCGACCTGCCCGCGCCGACGCTTTTCGTGATGGCCATGAGCGAATTCTTCGTCTCGTACTGGTGGCTGATCTTCGGCGGAATTGGCGGCGGCATTTACTTCTTCCTGCAGGCCTGGAAGCGCAACGAAAAAGTGCAGCGGGTGATGGACCGCGCATTGCTGCGCGTTCCGATCTTCGGAACTCTCATTGAAAAATCCTGCGTGGCCCGCTGGACCCGGACCCTGGCCACCATGTTTGCCGCCGGCGTTCCGCTCGTCGAAGCGCTCGATTCAGTGGGTGGCGCGTCGGGCAACACCGTTTACGGCGACGCCACGGCCAAGATCCAGCAAGAGGTCTCGACCGGCACCAGCCTCACCACGGCCATGACCAACGTCAACCTGTTCCCCTCGATGGTGATCCAGATGACGGCCATCGGTGAAGAATCCGGCTCCATCGACCACATGCTGGGCAAGGCCGCCGACTTCTACGAGTCCGAGGTGGACGACATGGTGGCCGGCCTCTCGAGCCTGATGGAGCCCATCATCATCGTGTTCCTGGGCACGATCATCGGCGGCATCGTGGTGTCGATGTACCTGCCTATCTTCAAGCTGGGCCAAGTGGTTTGATGCTGGTTTCGCGGGAGTTCGATGCCGCTTTGGCGGGCGTGCTGGGCCTATTGGTCGGCAGCTTCCTCAACGTGGTGATCTACCGTACCCCGGTGATGATGTACCGCAGTTGGCTAGCGGACGCTGTGGCCAATCTCATGTCGTCCAAGGATGCGCCTTCGCTCTGGACGCTGGTGTTCGGGCCTAAATCAGCGCCTCCCGCAGGGCTCGAAGCAGCGGCCGACAAGGCCGCCTTGGCCATCGAGAACCTGCCGCCTTTCAACCTGGCTCAGCCGGCTTCGCGCTGCGGGGCTTGCGGGCACAAAATCCGGTGGTACCAGAACATTCCGGTGCTGAGCTACCTGGTGCTGCGGGGGCGTTGCGCCGCCTGCAAGACGTTCATCAGCCCGCGCTATCCGCTGGTCGAACTGATCACGGGTGCGCTCTTCGCCCTTTGCGCCTATCGCTTCGGCCTGACACCCACCGGCGCACTCTGGGCAGCGTTCGCGGCGCTGCTGGTGTGCCAGTTCCTGATCGATTTCGATACGCAGTTCCTGCCGGACACCCTCAACTATCCGCTGCTCTGGCTGGGACTCATCGGCGCGGCCATGGGGTGGACTGGCGTTGCATTGAGTTCAGCGGTCTGGGGCGCCGTGTTCGGCTACCTGAGCCTCTGGCTTGTGTACCATGGCTATCGCCTGGCCACAGGCAAGGAAGGCATGGGATATGGCGACTTCAAACTGCTGGCTGCTTTGGGCGCATGGCTCGGGGCCGACTACCTCATCGCCATCGTCCTGGTTTCTTCGCTGGTGGGCGCGGTGATCGGCCTCACGCTGCGGCTTGTCGGCAAGCTGGCGCACAAGGACATTCCGATGGCGTTCGGCCCCTTTCTCGCCGGTGCGGGCCTGGTCTGCCTCGTCGCGGGCCCTGACGTCGTGCGGCAGTGGATTCCTTTCGCCTTCCCGCTCGACCCATTCATCCGTTGAAAAAGCGCGTGATGCGGCGCATCGGGTTGACGGGCGGAATCGGAAGCGGCAAAAGCACTGTCGCGGCGTTGCTGGTCGCCGAGGGCGCTGTGCTCGTCGACACCGATGCCATCGCGCGCCGCATTGCTGAACCAGGGGGCATTGCGATGCCCGCCATCGAAGCCGCCTTCGGCCACTCCGTGATTGCGCCGGATGGCGGCCTCGATCGCGCCGGCATGCGGCAGCTCGTGTTCGCCGACAGCGGCGCCAGGAAGCGCCTCGAGTCGATCCTCCACCCGCTGATCGGCGCCGAAACGGAACGCCTGGCCACGGCCGCAGGGCAGGCTCCTGTAGTCTTCGACGTGCCGCTCCTGGTCGAATCCGGCCGTTGGCGCGCCAATGTCGACAGGGTGCTCGTGGTCGATGCGACCGAGGAAACGCAGCTGCGCCGCGTCATCGCGCGCTCGGGCTGGGCGCCGGACGCGGTACGCACCGTGATCGCCCAGCAGGCTCCGCGCAAGCTGCGCAGAGAGGCCGCGGATGCGGTCATTTTCAACGAGTCGCTCTCCCTGGAGGAACTCGGCCGAGAGGTACGGAGTCTCTGGAAGCTGTGGGCTTCGCCCGGCACGCGATAATTCGAGACTTGCCGCAGCAGCGGCTGCACAACGATCAAGACAGAGAAGGCGCCACCGGGGTGCCATTCCCCGCGATGCTTTTCAACTCGTATCCCTTTATTTTTGTCTTCTTTCCGCTGGTCCTGATCGGTTTCTTCCTGATCGGCAAGCGCAATGCCCGGGCCGCCGCCGGATTTCTCGCCCTGGCATCGCTGTTCTTCTACGGCTGGTGGAGCGTCAAGGCGCTTCCGCTGCTGCTGGCGTCGATCTGCATCAACTATTGGTTCGGCCTGCGCCTGACGCCCGCCCCAGGGCGCGACGAGCGCAAGCGAAAGTCGCTGCTGATCATCGCGCTGGTGGTCAACCTCGGCGTGCTGGCAATCTTCAAGTACGCCAATTTCTTCGTTTCGAACGTGAACGACGGACTGGCCGCGGCGGGCCTCTCGCAGATCCCGCTGCTGCACATCGTGCTGCCGATCGGCATTTCGTTCTATACCTTTACCCAGATCGCCTTCCTGGTCGACTGCTGGCAGGGCAAGGTGCATGAGCGCAGCTTCATTCACTACGTGCTGTTCGTCACCTACTTTCCGCACCTGATCGCCGGCCCGGTGCTGCATCACGCGCAGATGATGCCGCAGTTCGGCAACCCGGCTACCTACCGGGTGAACGCGCGCAACATCGCGCTCGGCCTGGGCATCTTCACGTTCGGCCTGGCCAAGAAGATGCTGATCGCCGACCCGCTCGGGCAGTACGCGGACATGATGTTCAAGGGCGTTCACGAGGGCGTGTTGCCCTCGCTGTACACCGCATGGCTCGGTGTGCTTGCGTATACGCTGCAGATCTATTTCGACTTCTCGGGCTATTCGGACATGGCGGTCGGCCTGTCGCTGTGCATGGGCGTGCAGCTGCCGCTCAACTTCCGCTCACCGTACAAGTCGACCAACATCATCGAGTTCTGGCGCCGCTGGCACATCTCGCTCTCGAACTTTCTGCGCGACTACCTGTACGTGCCGCTCGGCGGCAACCGCAAAGGGCCGGCCAGGCGCTACCTGAACCTGTTCCTCACCATGCTGCTGGGCGGCCTGTGGCATGGCGCCGCGTGGACCTTCGTGATCTGGGGCGCGCTGCACGGCCTCTTCCTCATGGTCAACCATCTCTGGAACGCCACGGTCCGCCGCGGCAAGACAAGCTCGTCGCGCCTCGGCCGCGTGCTCGGGTGGTTCATCACCTTCCTGTGCGTGATGATTGCGTGGGTGGTGTTCCGCGCCGACAGCATGACGGCGGCCATCGAGATCTACAAGGGCATGCTGGGCATGCACGGCGTGATTCCCAGCGCTTTCGGCGAGTTCAAGGTGCCGTTCCGCAAGCCCGAGTTCTTCCAGACCATGCTGGCCGGCCTCGTCATCTGCCTGGCGCTGCCCCCGACCATCACGCTCGACCGCTGGATTCCATCCGTCGCCGCGCTGGCCGGGCGCCCCGCGCTCAACCGCATTGCAACAGCGCTGACGGCGTTGGGATGCGTTTTCCTCTTCGGCCTGTGCGTGTCGAAATTCGGCAACTACAGTCCCTTCCTCTATTTCCAGTTCTGACATGGAAGACACGAAACCGGCCCGCATGTGGCTCGCCATCTTCGCAGCAGGCTTTCTCGTCTGCTGCGTGCTGCTGGTCATCAGCCTGCTGTCCCCGATTCCCTATGGCGACCTGACTCGCATCGGGCGAATTTCCGAGCGCGAATTCGGGTGGCGCCATCCGCCCCCGCCCATTCCGGACGCCAACATCAAGGCTTTTCCGATCCAGGAAGCCGATGTGCTCGTGATCGGCGACAGCTTTTCTGTCCGCTATGCCTGGCAGTCGGAGCTGGTCGGCGCCGGCTACCGCGTTGCGACCACGCATTGGGACAAGACCGGGCCGATGTGCAGCGACTTCTCGGACTGGGTGCGCAAGTCCGGCTTCAAGGGCAGGGTTGTCATCATCGAAAGCATCGAGCGCCTGCTCCAGGGGCGCATCGAGGAGTCCAAGGAATGCGCAAGCATGAAGCGCCCGTTCGTGCCTTCGCCTCCTCCGTTCGAAAACCCGTCCAAGCCTGCTCTTACCGGCTTTCGTCTGAATTGGGACGCGGAACTGCTGAGAGGCTGGCTGACCTATCGCAATACCCGAGCCATTGAACGCTCCGAGAGCTGGACCAACACACCCGACCGCTGGGGCCCTCTCATCGATGCACGCACGGTGCCCGACGGCTGCAAGCAATTCAGCCACGTCGCCTGCAACAAATTGCTCATGACCGCGGAAGACCGGTTGATGGACCCGCTCACCGCGGACTCCGCCACCTTCATGGCAAAGTTCACCGAAAAAATGGCGCCATCCCTGCGCGTCATCTGGATGGTCGTGCCCAACAAGAGCACGGTGTACCTCGACCAGAACCATGCCGCCGCGTTCCGCAGCACGTTCAACGACCTGAAGATCGGGCCGGATCTTTTTACACTGTCCGAGCAGAACCGCTTCAAAATCACGGACTTGTATCCTGCCAACGAAACGCACGTCTCCACCGCCGGGTATCTGCTCTTCGGTCAGCGTATGCTGGAGGCTGTGCGTGAAGTACAGCCCACCCCGGCGGCCGCGAAATCGCCTTGAACTCGTCCCTCACATGAACCCGAACGCGTGATCCTCTACGAGTACCCATTCAACGAGCGCATCCGGACCTATTTGAGGCTGGAGCACCTGTTCCGCCGCCTCGGCGAGTTGGTGCCCGCGGAATCCGCGCTCTCCCATCATTTCGCCTTGGTCACGATTTTCGAGATCATGGACGTTGCCGCGCGCGCCGACCTCAAGGCCGACGTGATGCGCGATCTCGAAAAGCACAAGAACGTCTTCAACAGCTACCGTGGCAACCCGGCGATCGCCGAGGCGGCGCTGGACCAGGTCGTCACCCAACTCGAGCGCAATTTTGCGGCGCTCAACAGCGTCTCCGGCAAGGCCGGCCAAGCGCTGACCGAAAACGAGTGGCTCATGAGCATCCGCAGCCGTGCCGGCATTCCGGGCGGCACTTGCGAGTTCGACCTGCCCGCGTACTACGCCTGGCAGCACCGCAGCGCGGCAAGCCGGCGCACGGACCTGGAGCGCTGGTCGGGCACGCTCGCGCCGCTCGCCGAATCGATCTACCTGCTCCTCAAGCTGCTGCGCGAGGCCGACGTGCCCTACAAGGTGATCGCCACCCACGGGCAGTTCCAGCAGAACCTGCCTCAGGGGCGCAGCTTCCAGCTGCTGCGCCTGCGGATCGACCCGGCACTCGGACTGGTGCCCGAAATCAGCGGCAACCGGCTCATGGTTTCGGTGCGAATGATGCGCCACGAGGCCGACGACCGCCTGCACCAGAGCACGGAAGACGCCGCCTTCGAACTCACGCTCTGCGCCTGAGCGCAGCAGCGCGCCAAGACACACACGCCATGAGCAACGGCAGGACCCACAACGACATCGGCGAGCGGATCGTCCGCTGCCCGGCCTGCGGCGGCGACAGCATCTACGCCGCCAGCAATCCCTATCGGCCCTTTTGCAGCGCGCGTTGCAAAGGCATCGACCTCGGCGCATGGGCCAACGAAGAATTCAGGATGCCCGCCGAAGAGCCGCCGGACGACGAACCCTTCGGCGATCCAAAGCTGAAGCAGTAGCTGGCTGCGGCGGCCGCCGCGCTATTTCTTCAGCGCTGCGCTGCCGTCGTTCAGCAACGCGCGGTCCATGTAAGTCGCGAACGAGCGCGTGTACTTGGGCCGCAGATGGCCGGCGTCCTTGTATGCAGGAGCGCCATCGGGCATGGTGCGCAGGCACTGGCCATCGGCCGTGCACAGGTTGGCGACCGCATCAATCACCTCCACGCCGCTCGCAATGCCTATCTGCCGCAGCTTGTCGTTCAGTTCGCGCTGGTCCTGCAGTATCGGCAGCGTCGGCATCGAGCTCGTCACCTTCATGGATGCGAGCCGGCTGCCTTCCAGCAGACGCTTCGGCTCGAAATCGGGGCTCACGGGAATGTCGAGCAGCAAATAGACCTTCTTGCCCTTGCTCGACAGTTCGCGCAGCAGCTGGCCGAGCGAGTCGAATGCCAGCGCCATGCCGTCGCCGCCGCGGAACTGATGCGCCGCGCCGCTCGCATCACGGAAGTAATAGCCGGGCGCGCCGCCCGCGATGAAGTAGCAGTTCCAGCAGCCGCCGATCACCACCGTGTCGATCTCGGGGCTGCGAGCAAATTCCAGCACCGCGGTGCGCCGCTCGGCGCAGCCTATGTTCGCGTCGGCATAAACACCGGGAATCGGCGGACAGGACCCCTGCGTCGCGAAGTAGATGGTGTTGGCCTTGTCGGGTACCGTGCGCGCGAGCTCTTCAGCGCGCGGACCATATTGCTGCACATGGCTGTCGCCGATCAGCAAACTCTTCCGCGAGCCCTTGCCGACCTGATAGAGCAAGTGCCGTCCGAGTTCGTAGTTCTTGAAATCGTCGTAGTAGCCCACGTCCGCGGCTGCCTCCGAGATCTGCTGCAGACGAATGTCGTGATGGCGCGGCTGCAGCACGCCAGAGAAAACCACCAAACCCACGACCACCAGCGCAATGCCCAAGCCAGCAAGCCAGCGCAGCAGACCGGGGCTGGTGCGCGTACGCGTGTAGCGCTCGACGAACCGATAGGTCAACCAGGCCAGCACCACGCTCGCGACGACCGCCCCCGCGCGTACTGGCAGCGACGGCATTCCATCGCTCAGGATGCGCGCATAAGCGAGCAGCGGCCAATGCCACAGATAAAGCGGATAGCTGATGAGCCCGATCCACACCATCACGCGGTTCGAGAGCAGGTACTTGTTCAGGAAGCCCGTGGGGCCGGCCGCAATGCAACTCACCGCCCCCAGCGTGGGCAGCAACGCCCACCAGCCGGGAAAGGCCTTGTCGCCGCGGATCATCACAAGCCCCAGTCCGAGCAGGCCCACACCGACGAAGGACTGCACATGGCTGCGCAAGCGGCTCGGCGCAGCGGGCTTCAGACGCATGCACGCGAGAATGCCGCCCACCATCAGCTCCCAGAAGCGCGAAGCCGGCGAATAGAAAGCCGCGGTGCGAAACGGATGGATCGTGAGCACATTGACGAGAAATGACACCACCGCAATCGCGAGGATCACGCGGATCATTGGCCAGCGGCGGCGCCAAGCCACGCCCAGCAGCACTGGCCAGAAAATGTAGAACTGCTCTTCGATGCCAAGCGACCACAGATGCAGCAGCGGTTTGGTTTCCGCAGCGGTATCGAAATAGCCCGCATCCGCCCAGAACACGAAATTGGCAAAGAAGGCCGCGCCACCCGTGACCTGCTTGCCCAGCTGCGCGAACTCGTCGGACAGCAGCATGTACCAGCCGAAGCACAAGGTGGCCAAGAGCACCAGGATCAGGGCTGGGAAGATGCGCCGGATACGCCGGGCGTAGAAGTCGCGGTAGCTGAAATCGCCCGCCACCTGGCTCTGCAAGAGGATGGTCGAGATCAGGAAGCCCGAGATCACGAAGAAGATGTCGACACCGATGAAACCGCCGGGCAGCACGCCCGGAAACGCGTGATAGATCACCACGGAGGCCACGGCAATGGCACGCAGGCCGTCTATGTCCGGTCGGTACTTGGGATGCAGCATCTATTGGAGTCGTTGAACGCGCTGTGGCGGTTCTGATTGTTTTTGGGCAAGCCTACGCGGCCGACCCGGCGGCATGAGGAAGTCCGCGCTCCTCGGCCAGCCATTCAAGCACCGGCATGGCGCCGGGCAGCACGGGCGTCACATCCAGCGGCAGCTGCTGCCAGCGCATTTCCTGCCCTTCGCGCATTTCGAATTCACCGCTCCAGGCCGTGACCTTGCACCAGTGCAGCCGCACCAGCGCATGAGGATAGTCGTGCTCGGTGACTTTCCAGACCTCGGCGCCCCCGATGGTGATGCCGAGTTCTTCCTGCAGCTCGCGCCGCAGCGCCTGCTCGACCGTTTCGCCCGCCTCGATCTTGCCGCCCGGAAACTCCCAGAAGCCGGCGTATGCCTTGCCCTCTGGGCGAGTCGACAGCAGCAGCGCGTCGTCGGCCACGCGGATCAGCACGCCGACGGCCACCTCGGTGTGCTTGCGGCCCCCGGGTTGCGGCTGCGCGCTCATGCGCTGGCCCGCCCAGCGTAGTCGCGCGCGAACTGGTAGGCCACGCGGCCGCTGCGCGAGCCTCGCTCGAGTGCCCAGACCAGCGCCTCGGGCCGAGCCGCCTCGATGGCAGCCTGTTCGATCCCGAAGGAGGACAGCCACTGCGCAACGATGGCCAGGTATTCGTTCTGGCTGAATGGGTAGAAGCTGACCCATAGGCCGAAGCGCTCCGACAGCGAAATCTTCTCTTCGATCACCTCGCCCGGATGCACTTCGCCGTCCTCGGTGTGGGTGTACGAAAGGTTGTCCTTCATGTATTCGGGCAGCAGGTGGCGCCGGTTGCTGGTCGCGTAGATCAGCACGTTGGGCGTGGCCGCCGCAATCGAGCCATCCAGGATCGACTTCAGCGCCTTGTAGCCCGGCTCGCCTTCGTCAAAGCTCAGGTCGTCGCTGAACACGATGAATTTCTCGGGCCGATGCGACACCACCTCGACGATGTCCGGCAGGTCGGTCAGTTCGGCCTTGTCGACTTCGATCAGGCGCAGCCCCTGCGGCGCATAGGCCTGCAGGCAGGCACGAATGAGCGACGACTTGCCCGTGCCGCGCGCGCCGGTCAGCAGCACGTTGTTGGCCGGCTTGCCTTCGACGAACTGGCGCGTGTTGCGCTCGATCTTTTCCTTCTGGACGTCGATTTCCTTCAGTGAATCGAGCGCCATTGCGGCCACGTGCTTCACCGGCTCGAGCACGCCATGGCCCGAGCTGCGGCGCCGATAGCGCCAAGCGATCGACGCGTTCCAGTCGGCAGGTGCAGCCAGCGGCTGCGGCAGGATCGATTCGATGCGGCCGATCAGCTGCTCGGCGCGCTCGATCAGCTTCTGGAACTGCTCATTCATGACCTGTAGTCGGCGTTGATGGTCACGTAGTCGTGGCTCAGATCGCAGGTCCACACCGTTTCGCTCGCGTTGCCGCGGCCCAGGCCGATGCGCACCGTGATCTCGCTCTGCTTCATCACGCGCTGGCCGTCTTCTTCGCGGTACGACGGGTTGCGCCCGCCTTTCACCGCGACGTGCACGTCGTCCAGGAACAGGTCGATGCCGGTCTGATCGAGATCGGCAATGCCGGCATAGCCCACGGCCGCCAGGATGCGACCCAGGTTCGGGTCGCTCGCAAAGAAAGCGGTCTTCACCAGCGGCGAATGCGCCACGGCATAAGCCACTTGCCTGCACTCTTCCGGATTGCGGCCGCCCTCGACCTGGATGGTGATGAACTTGGTGGCGCCTTCGCCGTCGCGCACGATGGCCTGAGCCAATTGGCGCGCCACGTTCTGCATGGCAGCCACGAGTGCCTGGCCCTCTGCCGATTCCAGCGAGGTGATGGTTGCGTGCGCAGCCTTCTGCGTCGCGATGACCACGAACGAGTCGTTGGTCGAGGTGTCGCCGTCGATGGTCACGCGGTTGAACGAAGCGTCGGCCAGGCGCTTGGCCAGCGGCTGGATCAGCGACGGGTCGATCTTCGCGTCGGTGGCCATGAAGCCTAGCATCGTTGCCATGTTCGGGCGGATCATGCCTGCGCCCTTGCTGATGCCGGTGATGGTGACCGTGGCACCGCCGACCTGCGCCTGCTGGCTGAAGGCCTTGGGAATCGTGTCGGTGGTCATGATGCCTTCGGCCGCACGCGCCCAGTGGTTCTCCGAAGCGTCAGCCAGCGCGGCGGGCAGGCCGGCTTCGATGCGATCCACCGGCAGCGGCTCCATGATCACGCCGGTCGAGAACGGCAGGATCTGCTCGGGCGCGATTTCGAGGTGGCGCGCCAGTGCGATGCAGGTGGAGCGCGTGCGCATCAGGCCGTCTTCGCCCGTGCCGGCGTTGGCGTTGCCGGTGTTGATGACCATGGCGCGAATGCCGTAGTTGGCCGCCAAGTGGTCGCGGCAGACCTGCACCGGCGCTGCGCAGAAACGGTTCTGGGTGAACACGCCTCCAACCGCCGAGCCTTCGTCGATCAGCACGACGGTAAGGTCCTTGCGGTTGGCCTTGCGCACACCCGCTTCGGCCACGCCGATGCGGACGCCGGGCACCGCGAACAAGGCGGCAGGATCAGGAGCGGACAGGTTCACGGGCATGGGAGGTTCTCTTCCGGAGTTTCTGGGTCAGCTGAGCTTGCCGTGGCACTGCTTGTACTTCTTGCCACTGCCGCAGGGGCACGGGTCGTTGCGGCCGACGCGCGCAAAGGCAGCCGCCTCGGCGCTGAGCGTGCCCAGCCCCAAGCCCGCGGCCGCGATGCGGCGCTGGTTTTCTTCGTCGAGGCGAACCTCGACCTCGCCGGTTTCGGTCGGCGCGCTGTAGGTGATGTTCGAAACGTTTTCGCCGCGGCTCTCGAGCGCGTCCGCCGCCTGCTCGAGCTGCTCGCCCGACTGCACGCGCACCGTCATCAGCTGGCGCGTGACTTCGTTCTTGACCGAATCGAGCAGCTGGCCAAAGAGCTCGAAGGCTTCGCGCTTGTATTCCTGCTTGGGCTGCTTTTGCGCATAGCCGCGCAGGTGGATGCCCTGGCGCAGGTAGTCGAGCGAAGCCAGGTGCTCGCGCCAGTGCGTGTCGATGCTCTGCAGCAGCACCATGCGCTCGAACTGGGTGAAGTTTTCCTGGCCGATCAGCGCCACCTTGGCGTCGAAGGTGTCGTTGGCGGCCTTCACCACCTTTTCGACGATGTCTTCGTCGCTCACGGCCTCGGCGGCCTCGACTTCGCTCTTCAAGGGCATGTCGATGCCCCACTCGTTGAAGAGCGTCTTCTCCAGGCCCGCCAGGTCCCATTGCTCCTCGACCGATTCGGCCGGCACGTACTGGCGCACCAGGTCGACAAAGCAGCCCTCGCGCAGCGCCGCGATCTGCGCCGTCAGGTCGGCTGCGTCGAGGATGTCGTTGCGCTGCTGGTAGATCACCTTGCGCTGGTCGTTCGACACGTCGTCGTATTCGAGCAGCTGCTTGCGGATGTCGAAGTTGCGCGCCTCGACCTTGCGCTGCGCGCTTTCGATGCTGCGCGTGACAATGCCCGCTTCGATGGCTTCGCCGTCGGGCATCTTCAGGCGATCCATGATCGCCTTCACGCGGTCGCCCGCAAAGATGCGCATCAGCGGATCGTCCAGGCTCAGGTAGAAGCGCGAGGAGCCCGGGTCGCCCTGGCGGCCCGAACGGCCGCGCAGCTGGTTGTCGATGCGGCGCGACTCATGGCGCTCGGTCGCGATGATGCGCAAGCCGCCCAGCGACTTGACGAATTCATGGTCCTTGGTCCACTCGGCGCGGATGCGTGCCACTTCGGCCTGCTTGGCGGCCTCGTCAAGCGACTCGTCGTTCTCGACCGCCTCGATCATCTTCTCGATGTTGCCGCCCAGCACGATGTCGGTACCGCGGCCCGCCATGTTGGTCGCGATGGTGATCATCTTCGTGCGGCCGGCCTGCGCCACGATGTCGGCTTCGCGCGCATGCTGCTTGGCGTTGAGCACCTGGTGCGGGAGCCCCGCCTTGGTGAGCAGGCCGTCGATGATTTCGGAGTTCTCGATCGACGAGGTGCCCACCAGCACCGGCTGGCCGCGCTCGTAGCATTCGCGGATGTCCTGGATGGCCGCTTCGTACTTTTCGCGCGTGGTCTTGTAGACGCGATCGAGCTGGTCTTCGCGCTTGCTGATGCGGTTCGGCGGAATGATGACGGTCTCGAGACCGTAGATTTCCTGGAACTCGTAGGCCTCGGTGTCGGCCGTACCGGTCATGCCGGCCAGCTTGTTGTACAGGCGGAAGTAGTTCTGGAAGGTGATCGAGGCGAGCGTCTGGTTCTCGGCCTGGATCTGCACGCCTTCCTTGGCTTCCACGGCTTGGTGCAGGCCGTCGCTCCAGCGGCGGCCCGTCATCAGGCGGCCGGTGAATTCGTCGACGATGACCACTTCGCCCTGCTGCACCACGTAATGCTGGTCGCGGTGATACAGGTGCCGTGCGCGCAGCGCGGCGTTCAGGTGGTGCATCAGCGTGATGTTCGCCGGATCGTAGAGCGAGGCGCCTTCGGGCAGCAGCTTGAATTCGCTCAAGAGCTGCTCGGCCTTCTCGTGGCCGTCTTCGGTCAGGAACACCTGGTGCGTCTTCTCGTCGACCGTGAAGTCGCCCGGCACCGTGACGCCTTCGCCCGTGCGCGGATCGGCTTCGCCTTCCTGCTTGGTCAGCAGGGGCACCACCTTGTTGATGGCCAGGTAGAGCTCGGTGTGGTCTTCGGCCTGGCCGCTGATGATCAGCGGCGTGCGCGCCTCGTCGATCAGGATGGAGTCCACCTCGTCGACGATGGCGTAGTTCAGCGCGCGCTGAACCCGGTCGCCCGGCTCGTACACCATGTTGTCGCGCAAGTAGTCGAAGCCGTATTCGTTGTTGGTGCCGTACGTGATGTCGCTGGCGTAGGCCTGCTGCTTTTCCTCGCGCGGCATCTGCGGCAGGTTGATGCCCACCGTAAGCCCCAGGAAGTTGTACAGGCGGCCCATCCACTGGGCGTCGCGGTTGGCGAGGTAGTCGTTCACCGTGACCACGTGCACGCCGTTGCCCGACAGGGCATTCAGGTACACCGGCAGCGTGGCAGTCAGCGTCTTGCCTTCGCCGGTGCGCATTTCGGCGATCTTGCCGTTGTGAAGCGCCATGCCGCCGAGCAGCTGCACGTCGAAATGGCGCATCTTCATGACGCGCTTGGAGCCTTCGCGCACGGTGGCAAAAGCTTCAGGCAACAGGGCATCGAGGGTTTCGCCCTTGGCGATGCGGTCCTTGAATTCCTGGGTTTTTGCGCGCAGCCCGTCGTCGGTGAGCTTCTCGAATTCGGGTTCCAGCGCATTGATGCGCTCCACCGTCTTGCGATACTGCTTGAGGAGCCGGTCGTTGCGACTGCCGAAAATCTGGGTCAGGAAGTTGGTTGCCATTGGCGTGGAGATGGGCGTGCACCTGACACAACAGGCACTGCGACCGGATTCCCTAAGATATGGTGAAAGCAGTTGGGCGCGCCTTCTTCGAATGCAAGCCTCGAAAGCAAGCGGCTCAGACCGGATCTGCCGGCGCAAGCGTCGGCAAACCGGGCATTTTAGCTGCCCTTGTTCCACCCTCCGGATTACCCATGAATCGCCGCTCCGTCCCGCCCGTCACGCTGCACCAGGCCGCCGAAGGTTCGCCGACCCTGGCGAGCCTGATTGCGCGCGCGCGCGACTCCGGCGACCGACTGCGGGCGGTCGAGGGATTGATCCCGCCCGCCATGCGCCCGGCCGTGCAGGCCGGCCCGGCCGAGGGGGATGTGTGGTGCTTGCTGGTCAACGGCAGCGCCGCGGCCGCCAAGTTGCGCCAGCTGTCGCCCATGCTGGTCACCCGGCTGCGAAACCGGGGCTGGGACGTGAACACGATCCGGATCAAGGTGCAATCCGGGCGCTGAAAGAAAAAGGCGGCCGCCTGGGCCCCGGGCCGCCGATCCGGCCGATCTCTATTGCGGCTGAAGCCCGATGTCGTGCGCCACCTTCCGCCAGCGCTCGGCTTCCGCGCGCATGAAAGCCCGCAGCTCGCCCGCGGTGGAACCCTTCAACTGCACCCCCAGCGCCGTCATGCGCTCCCTCACCGACGAATGGTCCAGCGCCGCGACGGCTTCGCGCCGCAGCCGCTCGATAACCTCCAGCGGCGTGGTGGCAGGCGCGACCAGCGCCCACCACTGGTCGATCTCGAGCCCCTTGAGCCCGCTTTCGGTAAGGGCGGGCACCTCCTTCAGGCCCGGAAGGCTCACGCGTTGCGCGCTCGTCACCAAAAGCGGACGGATCCGGTTGGCCCCCATCAGGCTGGAGCCGCTGGCCAGCGTTGCGAAATGCCCGCCCACCGTGCCCGCGGCCACATCGGTAAGGGCCGGCGCCGATCCGCGGTAGGGAACCATGTTGAACTTGATCCCGGTGCGGCTCGCCAGCAGCTCGGCCGCCAGATGGCTCACCGTGCCGGCTCCGCTGTGCGCAATGGCCGGCGGCATCAGCCGGGCAGCAGCCGTCTTGATGAAGGTCTTGAAGTCGCGACTGTCGTCGTCCATGCCCGCAAAGAACACGAGCGGGGAGGTGCCGATCATCGTCACCGGCGTGAAGTCGCGCAGCAGGTCGTAGGGCAACCGCGCCGTTACCGCGGGCGCAATGGCGTGCGGCAACTCGACAATGGCCAGCGTGTAGCCGTCGGGCGCGGCCTTGGCCGCCGCCTCGGTGCCGATCTGGCCGGCCGCTCCGGGCCGGTTGTCGACGATCACCGTGCTGCCGAGCGTCTGGCTCATGCGCTGCGCCATGGCGCGCGCAATGGCGTCGGTGCTCCCGCCCGCCGCCCACGGCACGATCAGCTTGATGGGCTTGTCGGGAAAGGCCGCCCAGGCGCGCTGCGCCGTGGCGCCGAAGAGAGCGGCCGAGCCGGCGGCCAGGAAAGCGCGGCGTTGCATTGCTTGCATGGTTTCGATTCCTTTGGATAACTAGGGAGCTCAGGCGGTCTCGTCCGGCCAGCTCGGATCACGCGACGCGTTGGCGGTCAGCATCAGCACCACGTGGGCATCGCCCGCGATGGCGCCGCCTTCGCGCAACTGGCGCACGGCGTCCAGCCCGCCCGCGGCGCAGAGCTCGGCACTCACGCCGGCCGCCGTGAGCTTCTGCCGCGCAGCGCGGGCCTGCTCGTCGCCGACCACCACCGCGCCTCCCCCGGAGGCGACGGCCGCCTGCCACTGCAAAAAGGTCACGGTGGAGCCGGCGGTGGAAAACTGCGCGGTGTGGCCGGGATACGCGCCATTGAGTGCGCCGCCGGCCAGCACGCGCGAGAGGCGCGCAAACGGCTCCACCAGCCAGAGTCGCGGCAGGCGCGCAATGCGCCCGGCGGCCAGCAGGTCGCGAAAGCCCGCGTAGATACCCCACGCCAGGTCGCCGCGCGCCGTCGGAATCACGATGTGATCGGGCAGGCCGCCCTCGTTCAGGCACTCCAGGGCGATGGGCTTGTAGCCTTCGATTGCCAGCGGCGCGCTGCCCAATGCGGGCAGGCGGTAGTTCGTCAGCGCGAAATAGCCCGCATGTTGTGAGCGCTCACGCACAAACGCCCACCGGCCGGCGTTGTCTGCAAAGGTGTAGCGCCGGGCACCGAGGGCGTCGAGCTGCCGTGCATAGGCGGCCGGCAGGCCTTCATAGGTTGCCACTTCGCAGCCCAGGCCCGCGGCCCACGCATAGTGCGCCGCAGAGATCGCGGCGTTGCCCGACGAGGCCAGCACCAGCGTGTGGGCACCGAAGTCCAGCGCCTGGGCCACACCTACGGCCGTCATGCGGTCCTTGTGCGAGCCGGTGGGGTTGGACGATTCGTCCTTGAGCGCAAGGCGTGCCACGCCGAACTCGCGCGCCAGCTCCGGCATCTCCAGCAGCGGCGTGCCGCCCTCGCCCAGCGTGAAGCCCGGCGTGTAAGGCATAGGCAGCGGGCCGCCGCTCTCGGGCCGGTAGCTGGCACGCAAGCCGGCATGAACGCCCGTGGCACGGCAGGCCGGGCAGCCGTCGTTCGCCAGGGTGAGCGGATAAGGAGCCTCGCAGCGCAGGCAACGAAAGCCCTGCAAGCCAGGGTTTCTCACCGGCTGCGGCGGGCGCGCCCGCGCGGTGCCCGGCGAATCGGTGGGCGGCTCGGAAGGCGAGGCGAACTTGAAGTGCATTACGGGCGCGGGCATGTGTCAGGCGGTCTTGGGTAGAAGTCGTGCCTAAATCTTAGGCATCTGCAAATAAAATCATCTAGCTTGGAATACTCAAGCGATAAGAAAACTTATCGATGCGCTTCACCGAAATAGAGACCTTCCGCGCCCTGATGCGCGCCGGCTCCACCCGCAAGGCCGCGGCGCTGCTGCATGTGACGCAGCCCGCCATCAGCCAGTCGCTCAAGCGGCTCGAGGCGCAGGCCGGCATGGTCCTGTTCCAGCGCACCGGGGGCCGGCTGGTGTCCACGCCCGAGGCACGCGTGCTGTGGACGGAGGTGGAGCGGGTCTTCATCGGCATGGAAGCCATCGAGCACCGCATGCGCAGCCTGCGCGACTTCGGCACCAACCAGCTCGAGCTCAGCTGCTATCCGGCCTTCGGCCTGGGCTTCATGCCGCGTGCGCTGGAGCGCCTGAAGGCGCAGCGCGGCGACAGCCCGTGGCCGCAGGTGTCGTTGCAGGTGCTCAGCTCCAAGGACGTGCGCGACCGCGTGGCCAAGGGCATTTCAGACTTCGGCCTGATGGCCGACGAACTGTCGCTCGAAGGCATCGACCATTCGACCTTCGCGCGCTTTCCCGGTGTGGTCGTGATGCCGCAGGGCCATGCACTGGCGCGCTTCAAGCGCATCGAGCCGGAGCAGCTCGCGCAAGTGCCTTTCCTGGCGCTGAACCCCGAAGACCCTTCGCACCGCGGCCTCGAAGCCGCGCTTGCAGAACGCGGCGTCGCGCTCCGGGTGATGGTGCAAACGCCCTACGCGGCCAGCGTGTGCGAGATGGCTTTGCGCGGCTTGGGCGTGGGGCTCGTCAACCCGATCACCGCGCTCGACTACGCCGAACGCGGCCTCGTGGTGCGCCGGCTCTCGGTCGACGTGTTCTTTTCATGCGTGCTGGCCATGCCCGCGGGCAAGGCGCTCTCCACCACCGCCCGCGACTTTCTTTCGCTCATGCGGCGGCAACTGGCGGAAGACGAAAAACGCATCCAGCGCTACCTGCGCTGATCCCCGCGGGCTGCTTACTTCCAGCCGAACTCGTGGTTAAGCCCCACGACGAAGCCGTTCACGCCGCGGGAGCCTGCCCCGGTGCGCGAAGCACTCACGTCCAGGCTGATCTGCGGCGTGAGGCCGAAGCGCCAGCCTATGCGCGAAGTCCACGCGCCCGATGCGCGGCTGCGCTCTGCAATCAGCGAGACCTTGTCATCGAGCGCCCATTCCGCCGCCACCCCGCCGCGCGGCGTGCGCGCGCCGGTGCCCGTGGCCCAGTCGGCGCCGATGTTGGCGTGGAACTGCAGGCGATCCAGCGGGCGCCAGGTGACCGGCAGCACCAGTTGCCCGCCGGCCCGGCCGCCGCGCGTCACATCGAACACGGCGCCGAGCGCAATTGCCGCGCTCAGCGGCGCATCGGCCGCCGGCCCGAAGAAGTTCCATTTGAGCTGCGGCCCCACGGTGACCGAATGCATGCCCTCTACCGAGAGCCGCTCGATGCTCAGCCCCAACTCGACGGGCCCGACACGGCAGGACGGGCCAGCGTGCAGCACCGTCACCGGCTCTGGGCCGGTACGGCCCCACCAGGCTTCGTACTGGCAGCGGCCCGCGTCGAGCGTGCCGGCATCGTCGACGTCGAAATGGCCGGCGGCTTGAACACCCGCGCTCGCCAGGGCGCAGGCCGCCAGGGGCAACCACGCGAGCCGGGGCCGTCGAATCGTTGTTGTGAGTCTGTTCTTCTTCATCGCCTGCATCCCGGGGATCGGGCATTCTAGGGACGGCGAAAGTCGCCGCGGTGACGCGGCAGCGCCCCGGCCGATTGCCTCAGATCTCGAACTGCGGCTGCAGCTCGCGGATGCGTTTGATGGCCACGCCGGCAGCGGCCGTGCGGGTTTCGACGCCAAGCTTCACGTACACCCGCTCCAGGTGCTTCTTGGCCGTGGCAGGGCTGCTGCCGAGAATTTCGCCGATGTCCTTGTTGGTCTTGCCCTTCACCACCCAGTAAAGCACCTCGGCCTCGCGTGCCGTGAGCTTCAGGCTCAGGCTCATGGCCTCGATCACGCCCGTGTCCGAAATCTCGCGCATGACGATCATCCATTCGTCGCCATCGTCGTCCTGCCCGGTCTGCCGATGCAGGCGAAGGCTGAGACTGCTTGCGCTTGAGGTGGCCCCGGCGCTCTTCACGATGGAAAGCGCCGGCGGCTCGATGCCCCGCTCCCTCGCGTCGGGCGCATGGCGGCGTAGCCACTCGAGCACCTCGGGCGGTGTTTCGGGCGCGCGGGTGTCGCAATAGCGCTGCAGCAAGTCGCGCGCGAGCGCCGTCTGCCAGATCAGCCGGCCCTCGGGCAGCCGCACGGTAATGCTGGCATAGCCGAACGCATCGAGCGCATTGCGCGCCTGCCCGGCCTGGCGCGCGTCCTGCCGGGCGCGGCGGGCGCCCTGCAGATGCACGTTCATGCGCGCCAGCACTTCCTTGGGCTTGATCGGCTTGGTGACGTAGTCGACCCCGCCCGCTTCGAGCGCGGCCACCAGGTGCTCGGTTTCGGTGAGCCCGGTCATGAACACGATGGGAATGTGGGCCGTCGCGGCATCGGCCTTGAGCCGGCGCGCCACCTCGAAACCGTCGATGCCCGGCATCATCGCGTCGAGCAGCACGATGTCGGGGCGGGCCTGCGCGGCGCGCTGCAGCGCCTGTTCGCCGTTGGTGGCAATGAGCACCGTGTAGCCGGATTCGTCGAGCGCGTCGTGCAGCACCGCGAGGTTGTCGGGCACGTCGTCGACGATCAGCACCAGGTCGCTGTTGGCGCCCTGTTCGCGCAACGTTTTCGCAAGCGGTGTGGTTTCCATGGGGTCGATGTTCGCCGCAAATTTTCAGGCCGCGCTCACGGCCGCGGCAAGCGCGCGGCCCATGGCCTCGAATTGGAACTGGCGGGCGAGCACGCGCTGCGCCTCGGTCCACGCCCTGCATTCGGGCTCTTCGGCATCGATCTCGTCGAGCTGGTTCATGATGCCGCGAAAGTAGCCCAGGCTCACGGCTTCGTCGAGTGCGCGCAGCCTCGAAAGCGAAGGCGCCTGCACGGCGCGGGGTACGGCGGCGGGCAACGGCTTCGCGGCCGTGTCCGTCCATTGCAGGCCGAGCCGCCGCTCGAGCCAGTCGAGCAGCTCCGTGTGCCGCACCGGCTTGACGAAGAAATCTTCGGGCGCGATGCCCACGTCGTTCTCCAGCCCCTTGTCGAAGGCATTGGCCGAAACGATGGCCACCGGCGCATCGACCAGTCCCAGCTTGCGCGCACGGCGGATCGTCTCCCAGCCGTCGATGCCCGGCATGGCCAGGTCGACGAACATCGCGTCCGGCCGGTAGCCGGCTGCGATGAGGTCGAGCGCGTCGTGCCCGCTCGCGGCGGTGCGCAGGCCAAAGCCGAGCGGCGCCAGCACATGGCCGAGCAGGTCGCGGTCGGCCTCTTCGTTGTCGACCACCAGCAGTTGCCGCCGGCGCCCTTCGTAGCCGCGCCGCGCGCGTTGCGCCGGCGCAGCGCGGCCCAAGGCGCCTGCGGTCTCGTGCACGCGCGGCAGGAAGAGCCGCACGCAGAACAGCGAGCCCTCCCCGGGCGTGCTGCTCACCTTCATCTCGCCGCCCATCAGGTCGGTCAGCATCTTCGCGATGGTGAGGCCCAGCCCCGCACCGGGCGTTGCAGCCGCAGCCGCATCGCCGCGCGTGAAGGGCTCGAAGATGCGTTCGATGTCTTCGGCCGTCATGCCCGGGCCGGTGTCTTCTATTTCGACCGAGGCGAACTCGCGTGCGTATGAAAGCCGCAGGGTCACCTCGCCCGCGGTGGTGAACTTGATCGCGTTGCCCAGCAGGTTGATGAGAATCTGGCACACCCGCTTTTCGTCGGCGCGTACCACCTCGGGCAAGGTTCCCGTCGTCTCGAAGCGGAAGCGCAGGCCCTTCTCGGCCGCCTGCAGTTCGAACATGTCGGCCAGCTCGCGCAGGGTGTCGGCAAAGCGCATCGGCCTGGCATGCAGCGTGAGCTTGCCGGCCTCGATGTGCGCAATGGCCAGCGTGCCTTCGATGAGCGACAGCAGATGCTCGCCGCCGCGCTTGATCACCGCCACTGCCTGCTGCCGGTGCGGCGGCACCGATGCGTCTTCGCCCATGAGCTGCGCATAGCCAAGAATGCTGTTGAGCGGCGTGCGCAGCTCGTGGCTGATGGCACTGATGTAGCGGCTCTTGGCCTGGTTGGCCTGGTCGGCGGCGCGGCGGGCCTCTTCGGCCGCGAGCTTGGCCTGCTCCGCGACTTCGCGCGCCTCTTCGGCCGTTTGCTTGGCGGACTGCAGTGCCCGGTCGGTGGCGCGGTGCAGCTCGATCTCGCGCATCAGCAAGTGCGTTTGGCGGTTCGATTCTTCCTGCGCTACCTTGCGGCTCTGGTGCGCCAATACCAGCCACCAGGCCACGACGCCGGCAATGACCAGCAGCGCCATGTATGCCTTGAGAAAGCCCGAGCGCAACGACGACTGCTGCACGCCCGCCAGCGCTTCGGCGAGTTCCGACTGCGACGCGAGCTGCAGGGCGCTTTCGCCCAGCGCGCGCAGTTCCTGCTGGTAGAGCACGCCGAACACCACAGCCAGCACCGGCACGATGATCAGCATCAGCAGCAGGAAGTGCCCCAGCCCCGTGTCGAGATAGCGCCAGCTGAGGCGCGGCAGCAGCCAGCGCAGCACCGACGACCACTGAGACGAAAGGCTCGCGTGCGGCTTGCACAGATCGCCGCAGCGCGCATCGAGCGTGCAGCACAGCGAGCAGATCGCCCCCTGGTAGGCCGGACAATGGGCCATGTCAGGTCCTTCGTACTCGCGCTCGCAGATCACGCAGTGCTGCACCTTGAGGCGCTGGTAGCTGCCATCGGCACCGCGCTCGTCCACATCGTTCTCGACGCGCGCCCAGCGAACCCCCCGCGGGCCCTCGGCCGGTGCAAAGGCGACCGCGCCATTGCCGACCGAACCGCGCGCCAGGTAGTACTTGCCGCCGGTCGCCCAGGCAATCAGCGGCGAAACCACGAGCGCCGTGCCAAGCGCAATGAGCGCCGAGAAAGCCTGCGCCAGCGGCCCGAAAACGCCGAGGTGCGCGGTGATGGAAAGCAGCGAAGCCAGCGCCATCGCACCCACGCCCACGGGGTTGATGTCCCACAGGTGCGCCCGCTTGAACTCGATGCCCGGCGGCGACAGGCCCAGCGGCTTGTTGATGACCAGGTCGGCCACCACGGCCATCATCCAGGCGATGGCGATATTGGCGAACAGCCCGAGCACATCGCCCAGCGCCTCGAACACGTTCATCTCCATCAGCATGAAGGCGATGAGCGCGTTGAACACCACCCAGACCACCCGCCCCGGGTGGCTGTGCGCCACGCGCGAGAAGAAGTTGCTCCACGCCAGCGAGCCCGCGTAGGCGTTGGTCACGTTGATCTTGAGCTGAGAAATCACCACGAACAGCGCGGTCGCGGCCACGGCCCAGCCGTAGTTCGGAAACACGTACTCATAGGCCGCCAGGTACATCTGGTTCGGATCGACCGCGCGCTCGACCGGCACCATGTGCGTGATGGCCAGGTAGGCCAACAGCGCGCCGCCCAGCATCTTGAGCACCCCCAGCACCACCCAGCCGGGCCCGCCGGCCAGCACCCCCGCCCACCAGCGCCGGGCGCTCACGGCCGTGCGCGCGGGCATGAAGCGCAGGTAATCGGCCTGCTCCCCCATTTGGGTGATCAAGGCAATGCCGACTGTCAGCGCAGCGCCAAACAGGTGCAGATCGAAACCTTTCGCCCCCGTCTTGACACCGTTGTAGTGCACGATGCCTGCGAACGCACCAGGATCGCGCACCAACACAAAGACAAAAGGCACCACCAACATCACCAGCCACAGCGGCTGGGTCCACAGCTGCAGCCGGCTGATGGCCGATACCCCGTGGGTGACCAGCGGAATCACCACCAGCGCACATACCAGGTAGCCCCAGACCGGCGGCACGCCCAGTGCCAGTTCGAGCGCGTAGGCCATCACCGCCGCTTCGAGCGCGAAGAAGATGAAGGTGAACGAGGCGTAGATCAGCGAAGTGAGCGTGGAGCCGATATAGCCGAAGCCCGCGCCGCGCGTGAGCAGGTCCATGTCGACGCCGTAGCGGGCGGCATACACGCTGATCGGCAGGCCTGCCAGAAAGATGATGAGACCCGTCACCACGATGGCCCAGAACGCGTTGGCAAAGCCGTACTGCACCAGCAACGTGGCGCCGACCGCCTCCAATATGAGGAACGACGCCGCGCCGAAAGCCGTGTTGGCCACCCGCCATTCGGACCACTTGCGAAAGCGCTGCGGCGTGTAGCGCAGCGCGTAGTCCTCGAGCGTTTCGCTCGCCACCCAGCTGTTGTAGTCGCGCCGCACCTTGACGATGCGCTGCGGCGCGTCGTCGGGGGTGGTGGAAGTCTCGGCGGGGTTCACACCGTTTCGGTGCAGCTTTCGTGCCATCCATACGTCTTTTGGCGAACAGCGGCACGACTGTTGCAAAGCCGAAGCCTGCCCAATAATGGCCGACCTCCACGCACCCGACGCCGCCCCCTCATGGAACTGACCCCGCGCGAAAAAGACAAGCTGCTGATCTTCACCGCAGCATTGCTGGCCGAACGCCGCAAGGCGCGGGGCCTGAAGCTCAACTACCCGGAAGCCGTCGCGCTGATTTCCGCTGCCGTGATGGAAGGCGCGCGCGACGGAAAGAGCGTTGCGGCGCTCATGAGCGAGGGCCGCACCGTGCTCACCCGCGCCGACGTGATGGACGGCATCGCCGAGATGATCCCGGACATCCAGGTGGAGGCCACCTTCCCCGACGGCACCAAGCTGGTCACCGTCCACCAACCCATCGTCTGACTCTTTTCCAGAACAAGAAAGCCCTGTCATGCGCCACAACTCTTCCAAGACCCTTGCCCTCCTTGCCATGCTGCTGCCGCTCGCGGCCAGCGCCCATACCGGCGCCGACGGCGGCGTGCACCACGGCTTCACCACCGGCTTTCTGCACCCGCTCACGGGTGCGGACCACCTCGCTGCGATGGTCGCGGTCGGCCTCTGGAGCGCGCTGGCCGCGCGCCGCGCCTGGCCCGATCTGCTGTGGGCGCCATTGGCGTTCGCGGGCATGCTGCTCGCGGGCGCGCTGATGGGGCTGGCGGGCGTGCAGTTGCCGGCGGTCGAACCGATGATCGCGGCCTCGCTGCTGGTGCTGGGCCTGCTGGTGGCCACGCGCATCCACTTGCCGGCCGCGGCAGCTGCAGCGGTGGTGGGCGTGTTCGCCATCTTCCACGGCGTGGCGCACGGCCAGGAACTCGCGAGCGAACAGGGCGCGGCATTGACGCTGGCCGGCATGGTCGGCGCGACCGTGCTGCTGCACCTCGCGGGCATCGGGCTCGGCTGGGCGCTGCGCCATGCCAACGCCTGGCTGCCGCGCGCGGCAGGCGCCGCGGTGGTGGCGCTGGGCGCCACGCTGCTCTCGCAAGCGGTCTGACAACAAGCGGCGCGACACCATGATCCCCGGAGAATTCATTACCGACGAGGGCGAGCACACGCTCAACCCCGGCCGCCGCACGCTCACGCTGGTGGTGCAGAACACCGCCGACCGGCCGATCCAGGTCGGTTCGCACTATCACTTTGCCGAGACCAACGGCGCGCTCGGCTTCGACCGCGAGGCCGCGCGCGGCATGCGGCTGAACATCGCCTCGGGCGCGGCGGTGCGCTTCGAACCGGGCCAGCAGCGCACGGTCGAGCTGGTCGATTTTTCGGGCGACCGCGTCGTCTACGGCTTTCGCGGCCTCGTTCAAGGAAAGCTCTAAGCCATGGCAACGATCGGAAGGCGTGCATACGCCGAGATATTCGGCCCGACCGTGGGCGACCGGGTACGTCTTGCGGACACCGACCTGCTGATCGAGGTGGAAGCCGACTACACGCTGCGCGCAGGCGGCTACGGCGAAGAGGTGAAGTTCGGCGGCGGCAAGACCATTCGCGACGGCATGGCCCAGTCGCAGCGCACGCGCGACGGCAAGGGCAGCGGACCAACCGCCGGCGGCGCCGTCGATACCGTGCTGACCAACGCGCTGATCCTCGACCACTGGGGCATCGTCAAGGCCGACATCGGCTTGAAGGGCGGCCGCATCGCCGCCATTGGCAAGGCCGGCAACCCCGACGTGCAACCGGGCGTGGACATCGTCATCGGCCCGGGCACCGAGATCATCAGTTGCGAAGGCAACATCGTCACTGCGGGGGGCATCGACAGCCACATCCACTTCATCTGCCCGCAACAGATCGAGGAAGCGCTGGCTTCCGGCGTGACCACCATGCTGGGCGGCGGCACCGGCCCGGCCACCGGCACTTTCGCGACCACCGCCACCCCCGGTCCCTGGCACATCGAGCGCATGCTGCAGGCGGCCGATGCGTTTCCGATGAACCTGGGCTTCCTGGGCAAGGGCAACGCCAGCCTGCCCGATGCGCTGCACGAGCAGATCGAAGCCGGCGTCATAGGCCTGAAGCTCCACGAAGACTGGGGCACCACGCCCTCGGCCATCAGCAACTGCCTGGACGTGGCCGACGCCACCGACACGCAGGTGGCGATCCACAGCGACACGCTCAACGAATCGGGCTTTGTCGAGAACACCATTGCCGCCGTGGGCGGCCGTTCGATCTGCGCCTTTCACACCGAAGGCGCGGGCGGCGGGCATGCGCCGGACATCCTGCGCGTGGTGGGCGAAGAGAACTTCCTCCCCTCTTCCACCAACCCCACCATGCCCTACACCGTGAACACGCTCGACGAACACGTCGACATGCTCATGGTGTGCCACCACCTGGACGCCGGCATTGCCGAGGACCTGGCCTTTGCCGAGTCGCGCATCCGCAAGGAAACCATTGCGGCCGAAGACGTGCTGCACGACCTGGGCGCCATCAGCATGTTCAGTTCCGACAGCCAGGCCATGGGCCGCGTCGGCGAGGTGGTGCTGCGCTGCTGGCAGACGGCGCACAAGATGAAGCTGCAGCGCGGCAAGCTGCCGGAAGACAACGAGCGCAACGACAACTTCCGCGCCAAGCGCTACGTGGCCAAGTACACGATCAACCCCGCCATTGCGCACGGCATCGCGCACGAGGTGGGCTCGCTCGAAGTGGGCAAGTGGGCCGACATCGTCATCTGGAAACCCGCCTTCTTCGGCGTGAAGCCCTTCACGCTCATCAAGGGCGGCACCATTGCGATGGCCGCCATGGGCGACCCCAATGCGTCCATTCCCACGCCGCAGCCGGTGCACTACCGCCCGATGTTCGGCAGCTACGGCGGCTCGCTCGCGAAAAGCTCGCTGACCTTCGTCTCGCAGGCCGGCCTTGCCGCGGGCATCAAGGAGCGCTACGGCCTGGCCAAGCACCTGAGCGCAGTAAAAAACATCCGCAACGTGCGCAAGAAGGACCTGATCCACAACAGCTACGCGCCGAAGATGGAGATTGATGCGCAGACCTATGCCGTGCGCGCCGACGGGCACTTGCTGACCTGCGACCCGGCGGTGCAACTGCCTCTGACGCAGCGCTACTTCCTGTTCTGAGCGGAGCGCTCAGGGTCTTGCACAAGAGGCCCGGCGCCCGCTTGACAGGCTGCGTATCCTCAAGGGTATCCATCCTGTCGTTTCACGCCTTTGGCGTTCCATTCGCACCATGCTCACCGCCAACAAACTCATGCCCCAGGGCCGCGGCCTTGCGCCCGTGCTGCTGAAGCGCGCCGCCACCATCGAACTCGACTGGGACGTGCGCCAGAAAAGCCGTTTCGACGCCACCGATTCGCTGGGCCGGCAGATCGGCGTGTTCCTGCCGCGCGGCACGGCGGTGCGCGGCGGCGATGTGCTGGTGGCCGAAGACGGCTCGCTGGTCCGCGTGATCGCCGCGCCGCAGCCGGTGCTGCGCATCACGCATTGCACGGCCCACGGCACTCCGTTCGACCTGACGCGCGCGGCCTATCACTTGGGCAACCGGCATGTGCCGATCGAGCTCAAGCCCGACCACCTGAAGATCGAGCCCGACCATGTGCTCGCCGACATGCTGCGATCGATGCACCTCATCGTCGTCGCGGTCGAGGAAGCGTTCGAGCCTGAGGGCGGCGCTTATGGATCACACGAGCATTCGCAAGGCGCTGGCCACAGTCATGACCATGCGCATGATCATGGTCACTCGTATGCAAAGGGTCCGAAGCCGCTGGTACTCGCACCGGAACTGCTCGACGATCATGGCCATGCGTAGCTCGGGGTGTTCGGGGCGCGCACCCGCCGACGGGGTACCTTGCTCCGCGAATGTCCCCCGGGCTTCGCCCTCCTCCTTTATTTCGCTGCGCAAGGCACCCCATCGACGGGAGCGTTATGCACAGCGGTCGTTGATCGGCGGTACACCCAGAGCGTGCCCTGGTGCACAGGGCATCGGGTGCTCCCCGCAGCGAAATAAAGGAGGAGCCGAAGGCGGGGGACATTCGCGGAGGGGAGTACCCGGTGGCCTTTGCACAAGCCCTGAACAGCAGCGCCCCGCAAAACGGCAAGCGACAAAAAGCTGACATGCCCGACGCACAAAGCCTCCTGCAGCTCATCTGGCTAGCATCCCCGGCCCTCCCCGTGGGCGGCTTCTCCTATTCCGAAGGTGTCGAAGCAGCCGTCGAATGGGCTGGCATCGATTCGGAAGTCAAAGCCATCGAGTGGCTCTCCGACCAGCTCTACCTGAGCTTCGCGCGCGGCGACCTTGCACTCGTGGCCCAAGCCATACCCGCCTGGCGCGGAGGCGATGCAGCACGCATCCGCCAACTCAACGAGTGGGTCATGACCACCCGCGAATCGGCCGAGTTCTTTTTGCAGACTGAGCAGATGGGCCGCTCCTTCGTCGAATGGCTCAAGCTGCACCACGACGACACTGCCGCCGTTTTTGCCGACCTGCCCGCGAGCTACCCCGTCGCGTTTGCCTTTGCCGCAAGCCGAACCGGAGCTTCGGTGCACGACGGCTGCCTTGCGTTCGCCTTCGGCTGGGCCGAGAACATGGTCGCCGCGGCGGTCAAGGCCGTGCCGCTCGGCCAGAGCGCAGGCCAGCGCATTCTTTCGCGGCTTGCGAACGAAATTCCCACCGCCGTCGAACGTGCCATGCAGTTCGGCGACCACGAACGCCAAGCCTTTGCCCCCCTTTTGGCAGTGTTGTCGGCACGCCATGAAACACAATACTCGCGCCTCTTCAGAAGCTGACCGAACCGGACCTTTGCCATGACCTCCGCCCTGCACCACATTCCCCATCGCACCAAGAAACTGCCGCCGCTGCGCGTGGGCATCGGCGGCCCGGTCGGCTCGGGCAAGACCACGCTGCTCGAAATGCTCTGCAAGGCGATGCGCGACAAGTACGACCTGGTCGCCATCACCAACGACATCTACACCAAGGAAGACCAGCGCCTGCTCACTGTGTCCGGCGCCTTGCCCGCCGAGCGCATCATGGGCGTGGAAACCGGCGGTTGCCCGCACACCGCCATCCGAGAAGACGCCTCCATCAACCTCGAGGCCATCGACCGCATGCTCGAGGACTTTCCCGATGCCGACGTGGTGTTCGTCGAATCGGGCGGCGACAACCTCGCAGCCACCTTCAGCCCCGAGCTGTCGGACCTGACCATCTACGTGATCGACGTGGCGGCCGGCGAAAAGATTCCGCGCAAGGGCGGCCCCGGCATCACCAAGAGCGACCTGTTCGTCATCAACAAGACCGACCTGGCGCCGTACGTGGGCGCGAACCTCGACGTGATGGAGCAGGACACGCAGCGCATGCGCCGCCAGCGGCCCTACGTGATGACCAACCTCAAGACGCATACCGGCGTGGCCGAAGTGGTCGCCTTCATCGAGAAGCGCGGCATGCTCACAGCCGCCTGAGGCCCTTCGGCATTCGCGCATTCGTGCCATTCCGGTCCGCGCCTTGCGTCGGCATCGGATGACACGCGCATGCGCCCAACTTCCTCATGGCGCCGGCTTTCGGCCGCCTACGGTGGTGCTTTCTATTTTCGAACCACGCGAACCCGCGAACGAACAACGGAGAGCAACCAAGCCATGACCACCACCGACGAACACGCCAAGCTCTGGGACCTGATCAAGGACACCCGCTACGGCATGCTGACCCATCGCCACGCTGACGGCCAGCTGCACAGCCACCCGCTCACCACGCAGAGCAAGAACATCGAAGAAGGCTCGACGCTCTACTTCTTCGTGCCCAAGAATGGCGACATTGCGCGCCATGTGGCAAGCGACCCCAGCGTGAACATTGCCTACGCCAACACCGACGCCGACAGCTATGTGTCCGTGACCGGCCGCGCCACGCTGCGGGAAGACCAGGCCAAGAAGGAAGCTCTTTTCAACCCCGCGGCCAAGGCTTGGTTTCCCGGCGGTGCGACCGATCCGAACCTGGCATTGCTTGCAGTCGAAATCATCGGCGCCGAATACTGGGACGTGAAGGAAAGCAAGATGGTGCAGTTGCTGAAGATGGCCAAGGCGGCCATCACCGGCGATCAGCCGCCGTCGCTGGGCGAACACAAGAAGCTGGATCTCGGCTGAACAGCGGCAAGCGCAGCGTCAGGCCCAAGGCGCCCCCTGGATGCGGCGCCGCATAAAGACGGCCGCCGTGGCGGCTTGCTATGCGTTCGCACATTCGTGCGCTCGCCTGTACGGCCGCCTGCGTCGTATCGAGAAAGCGTGCCAGGGGCGGGCTCGGCTCGGCAGCGTCGACATCCCGCCAGTGGACGACGGCATGGCCGCTTTCCACACGCGCCGACACCTGCAGCGTTGCGCCCGGCGACATCACGTCGACCGCATAGCGGGCCACCTTGGAGAGCAGTTCTTCCAGTTCGGCCTCGATGCCGAACACCGGCACCACGTCTTGCGGAACGCGTATGTCGATGCGGATGGATCGCTCCGGCGCACTTCCGCAATTCGTGGAATGCTGCAATGAAGCGATGAGCGGCCGGAGATCCTGAGCGCGGCTCTCGCTTGTTTTTTGCCGCGCCTCCCGCTTTGCCTGGGCCGCCATCTCACGCGCCTGAGCGCCGGCCTTCATGTTGGAGACCAGCAGGGAAGCGATGAAGGCAAGCACCGCGGTCAATCCGATTGCGATGGCGACGGCAATGGCCAGGCCCAGATGGCTGGAATACATGTGAACGCGCCTTCAACGGCCCGGCGAAGGCCGGAGTTCCAGCACGCCGCCGGCGCCCCGCTCGCAACTGCCCGACAGCGCATCCGCATGCCGTCCGGGCACCACTGGGCGCCCACCCTCGGCCTGCCCTTCGCACACGTTCCAGCCGGCCATGGGCACGCCATGCGCTCCCGGCGGCAGCGGCGCCTCGCCGCGAAAACCCGGATAGGCGCCCCTGCCCGGCGGAGGTCCGAAGGGTGGAGGCGGCGGCAGCATGACGCAACCCGAAAGGCCGGCAACGGCGAGCACACCCGCCAGATGATGGATTCTTCTGATCATTTGATAACTCACGAACAGTCGGTGGAACGGCCGCGTGCGGCGGGGCGGCAAACCGCAACCTCGCCCCACGCGGTTCCGGGGCCTTCGCGTCAGAAGGCGTGGCGAATGCCGAAGTCGTAGCCGGTAGAGGAACGCGGCAGCCCCGTGTAGCCGACGCCGGCGCTGCCGTAACCGGTGGTGCTCGCGGAACTCAGGCTTCCGGTATAGGCCGCGTCGTTGCGGTTGTTCACGCGCGCAACGGTCGCGTACAGGGCCGTACGCTTCGAGAGGTTGTGCACATAGCCGATGGCCAGCTTCTGCGCGCGCGGATCTTCACCGGTGATTCCGGCAGCGCCTTCGTTGTAGCGCACCATGGAGTAAGACGCGCGGATTAGGCCCGCACCCACCGGCATGCTCGCGCCGATCAGGTAGCCGTTGTAGCTGTCGCGGCTGTTGCCGGCTGCGAGCTCGAACTTGTTCTTCACGTTCGAGAGTTCGCCGAACAGCTTGACCGGGCCGAAGTCGTAAGAAGCGCCGAGGTTGATGGTTTGCACCTTGCGGGTCAACGTGGTGGTGTCGGCCGCGACGTTCTCGCCCATCGCCAAAGCCACGTCGAGCGGCCCGTTGGCATAGCCGAACCGGCTTCCGACGTAGCGGCCTGCGCTGCTGCTGGACGCGGCCGTCAGGTCGGTGGCGCTGGTCTTGGTGTTCTCGTTCAGGCTGTATTGCACCTGCCCATAAAAGCCGCCAAGGTTGGGCGGAAGGAAGTAGCCCACCATGTTGCTCGCGCGCACATAGTTGGCGTTGTTCAGGCCGGTGCTTCCGTTCACCGTGCTGATCACGTTGGTGCCCGAACCGTTGGTGCCGAACGGATCGAAGACCGTGTCGTTCCAGAAGGTGGCGGTGTAGTCGCGGCCCAGCCGCAGTTCACCAAAGCCGCCCGAGAGGCTCACGGTGGAACGGCGGTTGAAGGTGGAAACGCCGCTGGCACCGTCGTCGTTGGTGATCGGCGCTTCGAGCCAGAAGCTCGCTGCCAGGCCGCCGCCCAGGTCTTCCGTGCCGCGGAAGCCGAGGCGGCTGGAGTTGTAGCCGGAGTTGGCGAGACTCCACTTGCTCTGCTTCGAGCTCAAGCCCGTGGTCGCGTCGCGCGAGGTGGCCGACTGGTAGGTCACGCCGGCATCGATGACGCCGAACAACGTGACGGACGATTGGGCAGAGGCCAGGCCGGTAACGGCCAGCGCGGCGATTGCCGTGAGGGATTTCTTCATTCAGGTTTCTCCGGTTTTCAGCAGCTCTTCATCGAGCAGCTGGACGGATGGTCCCGTTCAAATTTGGAGGAATCTGGTCGGTACGCCCTGCCCGGCACCCGACTGTTGTTTGTGCGCACGCCCAAGCCCTTCGACCGCGCAAGGCCTCGTACCAGAAATCTCCCAAATGGCACGCGATGCTCGGCAACCGAAGGAGCCCGATATGACCACTGCATTGCAGAACACCATCGCAGCCTCGCTGGGTGTGCAGCAGCTCGCCAGCGCATTCAGCCCGGCCTTTTCGCACCTGCGCATATTGCGCAACCTGATCATTCCCATGCCCGAGGGAAGCCCGGTTCGCACCGCCAAGATCGACGCGGTGCTGGTGTGCGAAACCGGCGTCTACCTGTTCGAGATCAAGGCCTGGCGCAACGCCTTTGTCTACCGCAAGAAATCGGACCAGGCGCCGCCGCGCTGGTTTCTGCGCCTGCAGGGCTGCACCAGGGCGCGCGAAGTGAAAGACCCCGCATGGCAGGGCGGCCGCAAGACGACGCAGCTGCGAAGCCTCTTGAGCGACGACCTGCGCCTGCAGTACTTCGTGCTGTTGCCCTGCGAGGGCGTCGAGCTCGAAGGCGTGATGCCGGCCGCGGTGATTACCCAGCAAGACCTGCCTTACATCGCGCGCCTGGTGCGCAACAACGGTCGCACCGCGCGCACCTACCCGTTGCTCGATGCCGACGCCATCGACCGCACCGCGCAGCGGCTGCTCGACATACAGGGAGGCCTTTCGATGGAAGACCACATGCATAACTGCCGCGAAAGGAGCGAGCAGGTTTCGGTGCGCTGGAATGCGGGCAGCGCCAGCGCGGCAATCCTCGCGAACGGCATCGGACTTCAGTAAACACTACGCACGGCGGCCCATGCGGGATGAAGGGTGTCCCAGATTTCTCCGACTTTGGTGCAGACCATGCGGCGATGAATCCATTCAAGCCTGCTGCGGCTCGCGCTGCGCTGTTTACCGCACTGTTCACTTCATTGGCCTGCGCCACCGCCTGGGCTGCCGATCCGTTCACCGTGAAGGACATCCGGCTCGAGGGCCTGCAACGCGTCGAGCCGGGAACGGTCTTCTCCACGCTCGGCATCAGGACCGGCGACACCTACAGCGACGACCGCGGCAGCGCGGCCATCCGATCGCTGTTCGAGCTTGGCCTTTTCAAGGACGTGCGCATCGACGTGACCGGCAGCGTGCTGGTGGTGATCGTCGAAGAGCGCCCTTCCATTGCCGACGTGGACTTCGTCGGCACCAAGGAGTTCGAAAAGGCGGCACTCCAGAAGGCGCTGCGGGAGGTGGGCCTGGCCGAAGGACGGCCCTACGACAAGGCATTGGCCGATCGCGCGGAACAGGAACTCAAGCGCCAGTACATCAGCCGCAGCCTGTACAACGCGCAGGTCATCACCACCGTGACGCCGCTCGAACGCAACCGCGTGAACCTGACCTTCACGGTCACAGAGGGGGAGCCCGCGCGCATCAAGCAAGTGCACGTGGCGGGCAACCAGGCCTTCAGCGAAGGCACCCTGCTCGACCTGTTCGACCAGGACAGCGGAGGCTGGCTGAGCTGGTACACCAAGTCGGACCAGTATTCACGCAGCAAGCTCAACGGCGACCTGGAAACGCTGCGCTCCTTCTACATCACTCGGGGCTATCTCGAGTTCCGCATCGACTCCACGCAGGTGGCGATCTCGCCGGACCGAGAGTCGATCACGCTCACGGTCAACATCACCGAGGGCAAGAAGTTCGGGGTGGCCGGCATCAGGCTCGAAGGCAACTACCTGGGTCGGGAGGTCGAGTTCAAGTCGCTCGTCACCATTCGCCCGGGCCAGCCCTACAACGGTGAAGACGTGGCGGCCACCACCAAGGCCTTTACCGACTATTTCGGCACCTTCGGCTATGCCTTTGCACGCGTCAAGGCCGAGCCGGAGATAGACCGCGACAACAACCGCGTGGTGATGGTGCTGCGCGCCGAGCCTTCGCGGCGTGCGTATGTGCGACGCCTGAACATCGGAGGCAATGCGCGCACGCGCGACGAGGTCATTCGCCGCGAGTTCCGCCAGTACGAGGGCGCCTGGTACGACGGCAACAAGATCAAGCTCTCGCGCGACCGCGTGGACCGCCTGGGATTTTTCACCGAAGTGAACATCGAAACCACCGAGGTACCGGGATCGCCCGACCTGGTCGACCTGACAGTGAACGTGACCGAGAAGCCGACCGGTTCACTGCAGCTGGGCGCGGGCTATTCGTCGACCGACAAGGTGTCGCTGAGCTTCGGCATCACGCAGGAAAACGTGTTCGGCTCGGGCAACTACCTGGGGCTGCAGGTCAACACGAGTTCGTACAACCGCACCGTCTCGCTGACCGCCACCGCCCCGTACTTCACGGCGAGCGGCATCTCGCGCACCTTCAATGTGTTTCACAACACCACCCGTCCCTACTACGAGGCGGACGGCAACTACAAGCTTGCGAGCGACGGCGGCTCGGTGCGCTTCGGGCTGCCGCTGGGCGAACTGGACACGGTGTACCTCGGCATCGGCGTGGAGCGCTACAGCTTCACACCGGGGTCGAACGGCGCCTACACGCTGGTCGATGGTTCCTATGTGTACACCGGCACGCCGCAGGCTTACCTCGACTACTTTCAATGCACGGGCACCGCGCCCAGCGTGGTGTGCGCATCGAAGAACATGGTGGGTATTCCCGCCACCATCGGCTGGGGACGCGACGACCGCGACAGCGCGCTCGTTCCGACTCGGGGTCGCCTGCAAAGCGCCAACCTCGAGATGGGTGTGGGCAGCGAGCTGCGGTACCTGAAGACCACCTACCAGTACCAACAGTACTTTCCGCTCTCCAAGCAATACACGCTCGCCATCAACGGCCAGCTCGGCTATGCCAGGGCGCTGGGCGGCACGGCGTATCCGATTTTCAAGAACTTCTATGCGGGCGGGCTCGGCTCCATTCGCGGGTTCGAGCAGAACTCGCTGGGGCCGACCGATGCGGTCACGGGCGGCGCACTCGGCGGCACGCGCAAGGCCATTTTCAACATGGAGTTCAGCACGCCGTTTCCGGGCGCCGGTAACGACAAGTCGCTTCGGCTCTACACCTTTCTTGATGCCGGCAACGTGTTCGCGGAGCGCACCGCGAGCATGACCGACGCCCAATGGAAGGCCCAGAACCGGTTGCGCGCATCCGCGGGCCTGGGCATCAGCTGGATCTCTCCGCTCGGCCCGCTGCGGCTGGCCTATGCGGTGCCGCTCAAGTACCAGAAGGCGGACGAAGCCAACGGCATTGCGGCCGACCGCACGCAGCGCTTCCAGTTCCAGATCGGCACTTCGTTCTGAACCGGAGCACCATTCCATGAGCCGGATCCTGCTGGTGGAAAAAGGCCGCGATATGGCGGCCATGCTGCTGGAGGGCCTGCAGCGCGCGGGCCACCAGGTCGAACACATTGGCGACGCTGCGCAGGCGGTCGACCGCATCCTCACTTCGCCGCCGGCGCTCACACTGCTCGACACCGCGCTGCCGCGCTACGACGGGCTGCGGGTGCTCGAAAAAGTGCGCCCGCACAGCGATCATCCCATCATCGTGCTGACGGCCCGCACCCGCGAGGCCGACCGGCTGCGCGGACTCGACCTGGGAGCCGACGACTACGTATGCAAGCCCTTCTCGCCGCGCGAGGTGGTGGCGCGGGTGAACATGGTCTTGCGCCGGCATGCGCAGCGCCATCGCACCGCGATGCCCTCGCCTTCGGTGGCGTTTGGCGACCTGTCCGGCGGCGTGAGGATCGAGGGCCGCCCGCTGGCGCTCACCGGCCGCGAACTGCGGCTGCTGCAGACGCTTTCGCGCGAACCGGGGCGCGTGTTCGCACGCTCTACGCTGCTGGAAGCCGCATTTCCGGAAGCGCTCGACGTGAACGAACGCGCGGTCGACGGGCACATCAAGAACCTGCGCAAGAAGCTCGCCGCCGTGTCGCCCTCGCACGACTGGATACGCTCGATCTACGGCGTCGGCTTTGCCTTCGAGGAACGCCCGGGCTGAGATGCCGCGCAGGCCGAAGGCGCTGGCCGCGCGGAGCCACTGCCGGCGGCCATGATCGGCGCCAGGGTGGAAAGACTCGAATTTGCCGCGCCGTCCTTGCCGGCCGCCACGCATCCGCCGCTCGCCGCCAGCAGTGCACCGGCCACCAGCCCGCAGAAGACCAGAATGCCCGCGAGGTGCTGCGTGTACATGGGCGTGAACGGGTTCATGCCCCGCATGGTGCGTTTTGATTCGGGAGAAATGTTGGAGAAGCGCTTCTCCCAATTTCCTCCTCGATTCGCGGTCACGATTGCCGGCTTGCCTATGCCGCCCCTTGCTTCCGAACGCATGCCGGAGAATGCGCCCATGCACCCCATGAGCCCATGCCGCGCCTGACCCTTTCCAGAAAGATCTTCCTTGCGCTTGCCGCGCTGCTGATCGTGTTGCTGCTCAGCTTTGCGGGTCTTTCCATCGTTGCGCTGCAGCGCGGCCTGGGCTCCTACGTGGCCGAGATCGAGATCCGGCGGATGGACTGGCTCTCGCAGCTCCTGCTGAAGCACTATGCAGCCAACGGCGACTGGAAGAAGCTGCGCGACAACGAAGACGCCTGGCACCGCCTGCAGATGGGCCGGCTCGCCGCCGTGCTCGATGGCGCCAACAACGCCGACGAAAGAAAGCTGCCGCCCTGGTACGAGAACCGGCCGCCGGGTGGCAACGGCGCCGAGGGCGGCTTGCGCCCGCCTCCTCCGCCCTCGCCTTCCCCGCAGCTCGAGCTGCTGCCCAGGCGCTTTTCGCCGATGCCGCCGCCCTGGTTCTTTCCGGACCCGCGCGAGGCCGCCGATTCCATCTACCAGCGCCTGGCGGTGGTAGATGCGCAAGGCGCGCACGTGGTCGGGGCGAAGGTCGACCAGGAAAACGCCGCGCGCCTGCCCATCCGGCACGGCCGGTCGGTCGTCGGCTACCTGGTGCTCGCACCGCTGCAGGGCCTGGAGAGCGAGGCGGACCGCGCCTTTCTTGCACGCCAGTCCGGCGTGATTGCCCTTACCGGGCTGTGCGGGCTGGTATTTGCCCTGCTGCTGTCGTGGCTCCTGGCGCGCCGCTGGTTCCGGCCCATCGACGAACTCACGCAGGCGGCGCAATACGTTGCGCGCGGCAGGCTGTCCACACGCGTGGCCGTGCATGGCTCGGACGAGCTCGCGCTGCTCGGCAAGACCTTCAACGACATGGCGCAGCGCTTGGACACCGTTGAAGCCTCCAGGCGTGCGTGGCTGGCCGACGCGGCGCATGAACTTCGCACGCCGCTGGCCGCCATGCGCGCGGAAATCGAGGCTGTGCAAGACGGCGTGCGCACCTTCGACGAACGCACCGCGCTGCGGCTGCACCGCCAGGTGATACGGCTTGGCCAGCTGGTGGACGACCTGCGCAGCAGCATGCGCGAGCCGCAGGGCGCGCTGCTCTCGACGGCGGTGTTTCCGCTTGCACTGCTGAAAGACGCGCTCGACCACACGCGCGACCGCTTCGCCACGCGCGGAATTGCCGTGGACCGCAGTGCGATCGACCTGGTTTCGGCCTGGGCACAGCCGATCATCGACGGCGATGCGCACCGGCTGCACCAGGTCTTCATGAACCTGCTCGAAAACACGCTCGCCTACACCGACCCCGGCGGCCAACTGCGCGTCGGCGTCTCGGTCGATGGCGGCTGGTCGGGCAACTCGCTGACCCTGCATTTCGACGACAGCGCGCCGGGTGTTCCCGAATCGGAAATGCCGCGGCTGTTCGACCGGCTGTTCCGCGGGGAATCGTCGCGCAACCGCGAACTTGGCGGCTCGGGCCTCGGGCTCTCGATCTGCCGCGCGGCCATCGAGGCGCATGGCGGCACGATCGACGCCGACGCTTCAGAGCTGGGAGGACTGCGCGTGACCATCAAGCTGCCGCTTTCGAAGGGGGTATCGCCATGACCCGCATCGTCATCGTCGAGGACGAGCTGGACATTGCATCGGTGGTGCAGGACTACCTGCGCCATGCAGGCTACGAAACCGAGCACTTCGCCGATGGCCAGAGCGCGCTCGACCACATCGTTGCAACGCCGCCCGACCTGACGCTGCTCGACATCATGCTGCCGCGGCTCGACGGCATCGAGGTGCTGCGCCGCGCGCGCGAACGCACCAGCCACCCCATCATCATGCTCACCGCGCGCATCGAAGAAGTCGACCGCCTGCTCGGCCTGGAGCTTGGCGCGGACGACTATGTGTGCAAGCCCTTTTCGCCGCGCGAACTGGTCGCGCGGGTGCGCGCCGTGCTGCGCCGCACCGCACCGCCCGGCGAGCGCAGCCAGGCCCGCCAGGGCGCGCCCGGCCTGCTGCTGGACGACGTGCACTGGCGCGCCTCGCTCGAGGGAACGCCGCTCAATCTCACACGCCGCGAGTTCGGGCTGCTGCAGGTGCTGTCGCGGCATCCGGGACGCATCTTCTCGCGCGCGCGGCTGCTCGAACTGGCCTATGACGACACCATGGACGTGACCGAACGCGCCATCGACAGCCACGTGAAGAACCTGCGCCGCAAGCTGGGCGCCGTGACGCCTTCGCATGACTGGATCCGCTCGGTCTACGGCGTGGGTTTTGCGTGGGAAGCGCCATCCCAGGGCTGAGCCGGCGCTTGCGATTAGAGGCAACCGCCCAGCTCCCTGGCTTGCAGGCCCTCGTGCCGGGTACTAGACTGGACTGTGAAGGCACCCGCAGTGCCGGGGGCCAAGGAGCAGGCCATGTACAAGCGCATCCTCGTCGCAACCGATGGCTCTTCACTCTCCGACAAAGCGGTCGATGCCGCCATCGACCTGGCCTTGCTGGCGCGGGCCGAACTGGTGAGCGTGACCGTTACGCACCTGCTGCCCTATGGCTACTTCGAAGGTTCGATGGTGATGAATCAGCGCGAAATCGAAGCCTCGCAGGAACAGGTGGACAACGACGCCCAGCGCCTCGTCGATACCGTGCGGACCACCGCGGCGGCCAAGGGCGTTCGCAGCGCGCAAGCCATTGTGATCAAGTCCAACCAGGTGGCCGAGGCCATCATCTCGACGGCCAAGAACCAGCAATGCGACCTGATCGTGATGGCCTCGCACGGCCGGCGCAGCCTTGCGCGCCTGCTGATGGGCAGCGAAACTCTGCATGTGCTGACGCATTCGCACATTCCGGTGCTTGTGCTGCGATAGAGGCGATTGCGATTTTTCGGCAACAAAGCACAAGTTCACAGTTCGACTTGATCGTTTCCGGGCCATTGCCTGCACCGCTGCTACCCTTGCCGCTCCAAGGCCAATCCTGGCCGATCAAGGGAGTAGGTAATGAGTCTTTTGTGGTTTCTGGTTGTGGGCCTGGTCGCCGGCTGGCTGGCCGGCATTCTGGTCAAGGGTGGCGGCTTCGGCTTGGTGGGCGATCTCATCGTGGGTGTGATCGGTGCTTTTCTTGGAGGCTTTTTGTTCAGCACGTTCGGCGTGTCGATGGGTGGCGGCCTTGTCGGCAGCCTGATCGTTGCCACCGTCGGTGCCGTGGTGCTCCTGTTCATCGTTCGCCTGATCAAGCGCGCATAGCGTTTTCTATTGAAATCAAAAATCCCACGCGTTGCCGCCTGGACCCTGCTTCTCCTTCTGGGCCTGGCGGCCATTGGCATCGCACTTGTCCTGAGCCTTGACTGGAATCGTGCGCGGCCATGGATCAACCAACGCGTGAGCGAAGCGACCGGGCGCCCGTTTGCCATACGCGGCGACCTGATCTTGCAGTGGAACAACCCCGAGACTGAAACAGGCTGGCGCCGCTGGGTGCCCTGGCCGAGGCTGAGCGCGCACGACATCACCCTGGGCAATGCAGACTGGAGCAAGACCGGCCCGCACCTGGCAGAAATCAAGCAGCTGACTTTCTCGCTGAACCCGCTCTCGCTGCTGGATCACACGATCCGCATCCCCACGCTGGAACTCGCGGGCCCCGTTCTTTCGCTGGAACGCACCGCGGACGGCAAGAACAACTGGACGCTGGCCTCCGACAACACGGCGCCATCGGCCTGGAAGCTCGACCTGCAGCGGCTGGTGCTGAACCACGGCACCGTGAAACTTGCCGATGCGCAGGCAAAGCTCAATCTCAAGATCGATGTCGAAAGCCTGCCGCGCGAAACCGCTGAAGGCTACGGCATCGGCTGGAAACTCGGCGGCACGTTTCGCCAGACTCCGCTGCACGGCAGCGGCCGGGCTGGCGCGGTGCTTTCGCTGCAGCAGGACAAGAAGCCCTACCCGCTGCAGGCAGGCGTGCAGATCGGCACCACGCGCATCGACATCGCAGGCACTTTGACCAAGCCCGATGCGCTCGCGGCGCTGGACCTGCGGCTGAAGCTTTCGGGCGCGAGCATGGCGCACCTGTACCCGATCACCGGCATTACCCTGCCCAACACGCCGCCCTTCAGCACCGAAGGCCACCTGGTCGGCAAACTCGACAAGGCCGGTGGACGATGGCTGTACGAACATTTCAAGGGCAGCGTGGGTGAAAGCGACATTGGCGGCACGCTCGAATACATCTCGCAGCAGCCGCGGCCTTTGCTGCGCGGGCAGGTGCAATCCAACCAGTTGCGGCTCGAAGACCTGGCACCGCTGATCGGCGCGGACTCCAACGCCAGCAAAGCCAAGCGGGGTGCCGCCGCCGTCCAGCCGACGGACAAGGTGCTGCCGGTGGAAAAGTTCGACACGGCAAGCTGGGGCAGCATCGACGCAGACGTGAAATTTGCCGGCCGCAAGATCATCCACGCCAAGGACCTGCCCATCGACAGCCTGGTGGCGGATTTGCATCTGAAAGACAGCGTGCTGTCGCTCACGCCGCTGAGCTTTGGCGTGGCGGGCGGCACCCTGGCCGCCACCGTCAAGCTCGACGGCAGGCAAAACCCGATTCGCGCGGAAGTGCGGTTTTCGGCGCGCCGCCTGAAGATCAAGGAGCTTTTTCCAACGCTGAACACCATGCAGGCCAGCCTGGGTGAAGTCGGCGGCGATGCGGCATTGTCCGCGGTCGGCAACTCGGTTGCGAGCTTGCTGGGCACGTCGAACGGAGAAGTGAAGGCGCTGGTCAGCAAGGGCACCATGAGCAAGTTCCTGCTCGAAGCCATGGGGCTGAACATCGGCAACGTGGTGGCAACCCAGATCTTCGGCGACAAGCAGGTTCAGCTGAACTGCCTGGCAAGCGACTTCAAGGTCACGCAGGGCGTGATGCAAACGCGATCGTTTGTGCTGGACACCGATGAATCGATCATCAATGTGACAGGGCAAATCAACTTGTCCAGCGAGCAGCTGGCATTGGAGATCCAGCCGCGGAACAAGGCGCTGCGCGTGCTCTCGCTGCGCTCGCCGCTCTATGTGAAAGGCACGTTCAAGAACCCGGATGTCGGCGTCGACAAGGGGGCGGTTGCGCTCAAGCTGGGTGCCGCAATTGCGCTGGGTGCCGTGGCTCCCGCCGCTGCATTGCTGCCGCTGCTGAACGTGGGGGCCGAGGAGTTTGCAGGCTGTGCGCCGCTGGAGGCCGCTGCAACGAAGAAGCCGCAGGCACCCTCTGCAAAGGCCCCGTCGCGCTGACAGCGCGAGAACGCGTTGGCAGCTCGTGTCTCGTTATTTCTGCGTATTGGCGCGTGCTGCGTGCGCCGCCCGGCACGCCTCCGTTGCGCGATACGAAGCCAATGCAAAGCAGCGCGCCTCTGCCTCGCGCGCCAGCGCCTCCAGCGAGCGGCGCTCTTCGGCCGCATCCACCTGAAATTCGACGAGCCACTTCATGATCATTGCCATGACGATGAGCAGGCCGACGAGGGCGGCCATCAATGTGCCGCGCCAGTTGCGGATGCGCAGGACCGAAGATTCCGAGTTATTCATTGCTGTGGGTGTGCAAGCCGGCAAGATCAAAAGTTGCCCTGTTTGGCTTGGCCACGAAGATACGTGGTGCGCCCGAATTCCCACAGGAAATGTTTCACGTTCGGGATTGGTTACGTGTAACACCGCAACTAGGGTACAACTCTGTCCAGTACGCCACACACCCTTCGGCGAAGTTCTCGCCGCGCGGGAATTCGGCGTTCGCATTCAGTCAAACTCGGGTGCTGTACCTATCTTTTTTCCAACCGTTCTATTGAAAGGAACTCCTGTTTTGAACAAGACCGACCTCATTACCGCAATCGCAGAAGACACCAACCTCAGCAAGGCCGACGCAGGCCGCGCATTCGACTCGGCACTCGAGCATCTGTCGCGCGCCCTGGTGCGTGGAGAAACCGTTCAGCTGATCGGCTTCGGCACCTTTACCGTGGCGAGCCGCGCCGAGCGCCAGGGCCGCAACCCATCGACCGGCGAAGCGATCACCATCAAGGCCAGCAAGAGCCCCAAGTTCGCCGCCGGCAAGGCGTTGAAGGACGCGATCAACCAGGTGGGCTGATCGATCGGGGTACCAGCCCCGATCCAACGTTGGCGATTCGCCGGCTCGAATACGTTTTCGGGCCAGCGCGCCAACCTGCAGCGCACCGCTGTACAAAGCCCGGCGCCGGGTCAACCGTCGCCTTCGGGCAAGAACCTGAAATACGCGCGTGCAGGCTGCTTCTCGGGCAAGACGTAGACCACGCCGCGCGCACTGCCGAACACCGGCTTCACATAGGTGTCGTAAAACGCCGCGGGCACATTGATGCAGCCATAGGAGATGCGGTGATCTTCCGCATTTGCCGACGCCAGCCGCTCCAGCCGCCGCTCCGACTTGTTGTTCGTTCGAACGCGATGCATGGACACGGCCGCGCCATAGTCCAACCAGACAATATCTTCGCCTTGCAGGTTGACGCCAGGCTCTGAGACAAAGCGCCCGGCGGGAGTGGTGCGTTCATCAGGGCGTATGTCGGAAAGCTTTCGCTCGCCGATGCCTGGCACCGACTCGTCTCCTTGCGCGAGCCCCAGCAGCACGGGCGATGCGCCTTGCAGGGTACCGTCAGCGCCAAAGATGAAAACGTGCGCTTTCTTCTTGTCGACGATTACGAAAGGAAGGCCTTGGTTGTCTTGCGCGCTGGTGGCTGCTTGCGCCAGCTGCCGCACTTCGACCGATGCTTGGGTGCTTGCGGAATTCTCGGCAGCACCGGTTGCCGCGTGAATGAAGGCTGCCCCGCATGCAAGCGCAAAAGACAGGAGCAGGGAGTTTTTCATAAGCGGCAAAACATGGCGCGAGAACCCGGCTCGGAGCGTGGCCGCAACTCAAAGTTGGCGGCCACGCCAAGGCGCCGGAGGCGCAGTCGATCAGCCGCGGTCAGCGCGGGCGCGGCGCACCGGCGGTGCGGGCGCCGGCTCAGGTGCGGGCATTGGCGCAGCAACGGGTGCCGGTGCCGGCGCCGCCACCATGCGCACCGGCTCGGGCGCCGGTGCCGGGGCAACCACGCGCACAGGTGCGGCGGGCATGGCGGCCTGCAGCGTGGTGCCGGTTTCGCCCATGGGGCCGCCGGTCTGGTTTTGTTGTCCGGCCGGCATGTACACGTTGCCCGAGATGGCTGGCATGTCGGTCTTTGCCGCTTGTGCAACGCCTTGCGCCATTGCCGGTGCGATTGCGAAGGCCATGGCCGAGGTCACCAGAACGTGAGCCACCGAGTGCTTGATTTTCATCTGTAATTTCCCTGAAGTCTTGATTGCGACTGGCAACCCGGGGGCGGATGCCCAGCGCGAGCGCAGTCTGCAATCAAGAACGCAGGGAGCGGCGCGGAGACGACAGCGCGCACTCCACGATCCGCACAAGTCGTGAAATTTGACGCGCTTGCATGCGCTGATGCGATGCCATTACGCGCCGCGCCAGCCGCCGCCGAGCGCCTTGTAAAGGTTGACCATGTTCACAGCCTGCTTCAGTTGCATCTCGATGAGCTGCTGTTGCTCTGAATAGAGCTCGCGCTGCGCGTCCTGGCTCGAAAAATAATCTTCCAGGCCGCCGCGGAACCGCGTGCGCGAAATGCTCGCCACTTTTTCGAGCGCCTGCACGCGGGCGTGCTGTGCCTCGAGTTGCGGGCGCATGTGGTCGTCGGCAATCAGTGCATTGGCGGTCTCGCGGAATGCGACTTGCGCCGCGTACTCGTAAGAGGCCATGGCGGCGGCCAACCGCTCTTCGTTGCCGGTGATATTGGCCGAGCGGCGGCCCCAATCGAAGATGGGCAGCGACACGCCCAGCACGCCGGCCCAGCTCCTGTTGCCGCTGCTCAGCAGCGTCGACAAATCTCCGCTGATGCCGCCCGCCAGCGCCGTGAGCGAAATGGTGGGCAGCATGGCTGCCTTGGCTGCTCCCACGCCTGCGTTGGCGGCTTCCACCCGCGAATAGGCCGCCAGAAGATCCGGACGCCGCTGAAGCAGGCTCGACGGCAGGCCCGCCGCAACCGTTGCCGTGGAGCTCTGGGGCCAGGGCCGTGCGCTGCCCGTATCGGGCGGCACCGGTTGGCCGACCAGTACGTTCAGCCATTGCAGGTCTTGCGCAACGCGCATGCGGAATTCTTCTTGCCGCACCCGTGCGTTCTGCAGCAGCGACTGCGCGCGGTACACGTCGAGCTGCGCCGCACCGCCGGCCGCCTTGGCGCGGCCGATCATGTCGGCGTTGGAGGCCAGGCCGCTTTCGTTGGCATTTGCCAGCGCCAGCAGTGCGCGGTCGGCGCGCAGGGTGAGATAGGCATTCGACACCTCCCCCACCAGGTTCATGCGGGCCGCGGCAAAGTCCTTGTCGCCTGCTTCCGCCAGCGCGCCGGCTTGCTGCGCGGTGCTCTGCTGGCGCCCGAAGAAGTCGAGCTCGTACGACGTGACGCCGGCCTGGATGTCGAAGCTGTTCGACACGCGCCCGTCAGAAGGCACGTTGCCCACTGGGCTGAGCGAGCCTTGCGGCGTGGTCTGCGCGCGCTGCGCATGGCCAGACAACCCGATTTGCGGGAACAGCGAGGCGCGGCTTCCCGCATACACGGCGCGCGCTTCGCGGGCCTTCGCGGCATAGGCGCGCAGGTCGCGGTTCTGGGTGAGCGCGGTGGCGATGAGCCCGCGCAGTTCATCGTCCTGAACAAAGTTGCGCCATTCGACCGGCTCGGCATTGGGCGCCGCGGTGCCCGCAGGGAATTGCGAAGGCAACGCCAGGTCGGGTTGCTTCATGGGTGGCGTCATGTTGCAGCCACTCACCACCAGCACCACGCACACCGCCAGCACCATCAAGATGAGCCGCAGAGAAAAGCGCACGAACCCCGCTTCGGGCGCGCCGAAGCCCGCGCTGGCGAGCAAGGCCGACGCGGCACGCCATGGCCGTACCTGAACCGCGACGTGGCTCGGGGGCACGTTGAACACATGGCTTACCAAACGTTCGCGCTGCGCCTCGGTGCCGGCAAATCGCAGTTCGGCCCCAGCCGAGCTTTTGCCGGCAAGCTTTGCAGGCAACCAGCCGACCGGCTCGACGTACACCTCCAGCGGCTGCCCCACGCGCATGCGCTTGAGAGCGCGCGATTCGAGCAGCGCGCCATCCGCAGCAATGTTGACGAAGCGCGAGTCGACTTCGCCGGTGGCCGTTCGCAGCCGGGTGCGCGCGCGCCAAGGAAAGCGCTCTTCCTGATCGGGCCGCGGCAGATCGACGCAGGCGATGAGCGCCGCCAGGCAAAGAACAAGCGCAATGCCGGTCCACACCAGATTCAGCTCGTCGCCGGGCGTGAGCTCCTCGCCGCTCAAGGCCACCGACGCTCCACCTAGTTGCAGCGCCACCAGCAGCCCGCCGAACACGGCCACCAGCTTCCAGTGCACCACCGTCTTGGAACGGTCGAGCCCCTTGTTCGTTACCTTGAAGGGGCGGCCGAAGGGCCGCAGCATTGCGCTGGCAAGCGTGCCCGTTACCGCCATGGCGGCCACGAGCTGGCTCACCTCGCTGAACACCGGCAGGCACCGCCGCTGGCTGATCCAGTAGCTGTAGGCCCAGAACATCATGAGCGGCGGCAACCCGAACGAAGCAAAGGCTTGCGGCGTGGCATGGAACACCGACACGCCCGCGTACCAATAAAGCGCAGGCGCCAGCATGATCATTGCCATGAACGGCTTGCCCAGCCAATGCAGCAGCCCGTGCAGGAAGTGCAGCCGCGCCGAGAAGCTGTAGCCCTTGCCGCGCAGCGGGCCGTTGGGCAGCAGCGCGAGTTGCACTGTGCCCAGGCACCAGCGGCTGCGCTGGTTGATGTAGTCGATGATGCTCTCGGCCGACAACCCGTTCGACAGCCGTTCGCCCAGCCAGCGCGTGACATGCCCGCGCCGCAGCAGCAGGTAGGTGGTGTGGATGTCTTCGCACACGCTGCCCACCGGAAAGCCGCCCGCGGCGGTGATCAGGTCGCGCCGCACGATGAACGAGGTGCCCACGCAAAAGGCCGAGTCCGCCGCGTCCTTTGCGGGTTGCAGCACGTCGAAGAACACGCGCTGCTCGTCGACCCAGCTGTCGGTGGCGCGCAGGTTGTGCTGGATGGGGTCGGCGTTGTAATAGAACTGCGGCGTTTGCACCAGCCCGACCTTGCGGTCCGCAAAGAGGCCGAGCATGCGGTAGATGATTTGCCGCTGCGGCGCAAAGTCGGCGTCGAGCACCAGGATGTACGGCGCGTTGGTTACGCCTGCGGAAATCTTCAGCCCGTTGTTCATGTTGCCCGCCTTGGCGTGGCTGTTGTCGGGCCGGCGCGCGTAGTGCACGCCCTTGCGCTCGCAGTAGTCGCGCAGCCAGTCGCGCCGGGTGTCGTCCAGCACCCAGACGTTCACTCGCGGATAGTCGATGGCCTGCGCGGCGATGATGGTTTTTTCGAGCACCGCCAGTTCTTCGTTGTAGGTGCAGATGAACACATCCACCGCAGGCACCTTGTCGCCGCGGCGGCGCAGCTCGGCCTCGCCGAGGTCGGCCAGCTTCGTGTTGTCGCGGCGGCCCACCAGCATGTGGATGGACATCAGCGTGTAGACGATGGCCGTGAGCTCGAAGGCCAGAAACACCCATGCAAACAGCGTTTCAAAGCCCAGGTCCGAAGGCGGCATGGTGGCCACCACGCGCCACACGGCATAGCGCATCAGCAGCAGCGCGGTAAGCGCGCCAAACACCATGCGATGGCTGGTGCGATCGACCCGCGCCAATGACATGAGGAGAAGCGCGAGGCCCGCAACAAGGGCGTTGAGCTGGAACTCCGGCGTAGCGATCAGGTTGGACATGATGGGATAGCTCCTGCGGCAATGGTCTTGCCGGTGAAGGGGTTGAAGCCGGTTGCGGCAAGCGCAATCCAGGCGGTAGCGCCCAAGTGGGGCCAGCGGTAGTAGTAGAAGTCGGCGCCCGTCGAGTCCGGCCCTATGGCCAGGCCGGTGGAAATGCGGGCGCTCGGGGTTGCGTAATACAGGCCGTTGTCGGCGCGTTGCGATGCAAGCAGCTGCCACAGCGCCTCGGGTGCCGTGCCCTTGCGCGCCACCAGCGTTGCGGCGGCCTGCGCGCTGCCCTCGGTCCAGATGCCGTCGGGGTTGCGCGAGAAGCCGTAGCCCTCGGCGAAGCGGTGGTTCTTGTCGACCCAGTCGAGCGCCCGGGTCCACGCGCATGAACCTTCAGGCGCCGCCAGCACAGGCCACAGTTGCGCATCGAGGCCAGAGGCTTCGGTGGAGATGGTGGCGCCGTCCTCCTTGGTGCCGATATTGAAGCGCTGCTCCTGCGCATTCCACATGCGGTTGACGAAGTCGAGCGCGGTGCGGGCCTGCTGGCGCTCGGCTTCATTGGGCCCGCCCGCGCGCGCGGCCCAGGCTGCAGCCATGGCAATGTCGATGTTGTGCTCGGTGGACTTCCAGGTCTGCGCGCGCTGCGCGTTGTCCCAGCCATACCAGCCGCCGTTGTAGCCGTCAGGCGCATTCTTGGCACGGGTGCGCTGTTCGATCCAGCCCAGCAGCTTGCGCGCGCTGGCCATGTAGGCCGGGGACCGCTCCGCCTCCGACAGGTTCAGCAGCAGCAACGCGGCCCACGCCACGTTGCCGGTGGCGGTGCTCACCTGGTAGGCATCGGCAATCCATTGCTTCTTGCCCGCATCCCAGCGGCCCGGCAGCGCGGCCTTGTCTTCGGTCATGGGGCCGGCGCGATAGGCGTTGCGCACGCGGCCGTCGGGCATGCCCGGGTCGCGCTCCATGGCGCGCACCACGGCATCGCCGATGCGCTTGGCCGAAGCCATGTCGCCGCAGGCCAGCAGCGCAATGCCGGCCAGTGCGTTGTCATAAGTAAAGGCTGCGCCGGCCAGCGCGGGCTCCAGCGGCGGGCCCTGCTTGTTGTCCCCAAGCCGGTAGCTCGCAAGGAACAACGGCCCCGAGGCTGCGCCCTTCTGGTCTTCAACCACCGCGCGGCGCAGCCCCTCGCAGCTTTGGCGCGCGAGCTGCTGCTGCGTGGCGCCAGGCTTTTGCGCATGGGCCGCGGGCATCAGCAACATCGACACCATCGATGCGAGAGCGCAATGCGCCAAGGTGCGCGGAATGGAGGAGAGAACCTGCATGGGCTTGTTCCGGCTGCTGGGCGGTGCATTTCTGCCTGTGCTCAGGATCTTTGAAGGGTGGCCGTCACCACCTTGCCGGGGGCGCACATGTTGCTGCCTCCATCCGCCGGAGCCGCTGGCGCCTCTTTGCTTTCGATGCGCGCCACGGCGTAGAGGGAGCCCTGCTCCGCGTAAGGGAACGGCACGCTGTAGGTGCTTTGCAGTTCTTCTGAAGCCACCGGCAGCAATTGCTCGACCCGCGCAGGCATCGACTTGGAGTTTTCGCCGATCTTCACGTCGAGCATGGAGCCGATGCCCAGGCGCTTGGCCACGCGCGCCGGAAACACCGCCACCACGCCAAGCCGGCTGCAGTCGGTCACGCGCACCAGCGAGGCACCGGCCGTGACGTAGGCGCCCTCCGGTGCGAGCACCGAATGAACCTGCCCCGCCTGCGTGGCCTTGATCTCGTAGGAAGACAGCTTTTCGACCCGGCGGCGCTCTTCGTCTTCGAGCTGAATGACTTGCTTGAGCTGCTGGAGAATGGCCGCGCCGTCTTGCTGGGCGCGGCCCACGCTGTTGCGCAGCGCCTCGCGGCGGCTTGCCAGCGTCTGGAAAAGGCTGTTGCCGCTGGTGCCCACAAAGGCGCCCTGCCCCGCGCTTGCCACCGTCTGGGCCTGGCCGGCAAACGCCTGCTCCGCCACAGCCGCAGTGGCTCGGGCTGTGTTCAGCTGCGCCACCGATGCGTTCATGACCTGCTCGCTGATGGCGCCTTCGGCCAGCAAGGCCTGGTTGGTCTTGACCTTGTTTTCTTGCTCTTCGACCATGCTGTGCGCCGCGTCGCGCTGCCGGCGAGCAACCTGCCAGGCCTCCCAGGCTTGCGCCACAGAGGCCTGGCGGTGAACGTTGGCCTCCTGGCCGACGGACCTCATCTCCTGGTTGTCGGCCTTGAACTGGTTGCCCAGCTGCGCCAACTGGCTTTGCAGCGCCAGGTGCTGCGAACGCAGCGTGGTCAGGATTTCCTGGTTGACGGTCGGGTTGCGCACCGTGGCCACGGTGGTGCCTGGCTCTACCGTGTCGCGGGCGTGCACGACCATTTGCGTGACCACGCCGTTGATGGGCGACGTGATCAACGCCACCGGCGCCTGCAGCACCGCCCGGGTGGCCTGCGACGACAAGAGCGGCTGCACCAGCGTTGAGACCATCAGCCACAGCACAAAAGCCAGCAGCACATAGCCCGCCAGCTTGGGAACAAAGGCGCCCGATTGCCGGCGCTGGCCGCTGGACAAGAAAACCAATGAAGGCAGTTTCGACACACGCATACCCCACCTCTTTGATGCGAAGGCGTGCGCCGAAGACCGGCGCAACATCCATTGAATGAAAGGAATTGCCCACAGCACAACGGAGCCGGCCGACCGTGATGGTCAGCGTGTCCGCAATGCTGCAGTGCAATAAGAAGGTACGGCGAAAGGCGATTTACCACTGCTTCGGTCCGCAACAAGATGTGCGAACTTCACATTGCCGCCGCTCGTCCGCTCGCGCAAAGGTCCTACACGGCTCGCGGCTTTGGCCGGGTTGACAACAAAAGACCTCATGCGGCATGCAGCCGCCGCGCCCCTTCCGGCCGCCCAGTGAACGGGCAGGCAAAGGCTAGGAAGTGCGAGGCGCGAAAGTTCAACCGCTCCACATCGCGAAACCGGCGCGCGGGTGCGGCGGAACATATCCGGTAACCAACCTGATCGAAGCTGACGGTTTTCGACAACGCCTGCAACGATTGACCGTGGCAAAGCCCCCACGCAGCCGCATTTACATCAGCGATACCTGCGACACAAGGCAATACATGCGGGATTGCGGCTGGCGCCATAGTGCTTTTCCGCGATTTGCAGCCCCCAGTGCCGGGCCGCCGCAAATTGCCACCCCCACGCTCTTCGGCTGTTTACCGAGGCGCTACCGGAGCACAGGTCGTGTCATTGCTGCCCACGAGCGCCGCCTTCGCCGAGCCGCCCTGTGGAAAAAGCACGCCTTCTTCGCGTGCGCGCGCCGCGCGCGAGGCCCTGACGAGTAGCGCTTTATGGTTAATGCGCTGTAACGCCATTGAATGCTATTTGCTTCATCAAGACGCCAAGAACGAATGACGTTTCCGGCAACGTCAGGAAGGGCATGCCATGTCCATCACCCGCTTCGCCATTCGCACGCTTGTTTGCGTTGCTGCCGTGCCCGCCATTTCAGACGAGCCCCCCGGACCGCACGACCGCGTGTACCTGAGCAAGGCCGAGATCGAGAGCACCTTGATCGGCAAGCCCATCGTCTCGAACAACCTGGCGAGCGGCATGGTGTCGCGCTGGCAGTTTTATGCCGACGGGCGCGTCGACTTTGTCAACCGAAGCGGCCCGGGTCGCGCCTCGGGCAAATGGTTTTTGAACCCCGATGGCGCCATGTGCGTGACCATGGTTGCCCGAACCGGCTGCCGCTACTGGTTCAAGACCGAGAAAGACGGCGCCCTTGCGAATGCCAACACCAGGGAGCCCAACGCGCCCACGGTGGCCGAGATACGGTTCGAGCAGCCGTGAAACCATCAGGGCACGACTGCCCTGCACTACTCAGGCACGCCCGATGAAAGCGGCCACCCCGTCGTGAAATGCCTGGCTGCCGTACACCTCCGCGATCAGGTCATCGTCGTCCAGCCGCTGCTCGACGACGATGCGGCGGATGCTCTCCTTCACGGCCTTGTGCGTGACCGGCGACAGCGCCATGAGCCGGTCCGCCAACGCAAGGGCCGCGGCATCCAGTTCGCCCGGCGCGCAGGCGGCGTGCACATAGCCGCAGGCCAGCGCTTCCTGCGCCGTCAGGTGGTCGGCCAGCAGCAGCATGCGCTTGACGCGCGGCACGCCCAGGGCGGCCTGCAGCCGCGCGATGTTGCGCGACGACAAGGTGTTGGACAGCGTCCTGGCAATCGGCGCACCAAAGCGCGATGCATCGCTGCAGACCCGGAAATCGCAGGCCGTCGCCAGCGCCAGGCCGCCGCCCACGGCCCAGCCGTCGACCACCGCCACCGTGGGTACGGCCACGCGCTCGACCGCATCGATGACGCGCTCCACAAAGGCCTCGTAGGCGATGCCGTCACGGCCGCCCTGGAAGTCCTTGAAATGGCCGATGTCCGTGCCCGAGATGAAGGACTTGCCACCCGCCCCCTTGAACAGCAGGCTGCGCACCGCCGGGTTGCGCACGCACGCGCCGATGTGCTCCAGCAGCGCCTCGTACATCTGCAGCGTCATCGCGTTGTGGCGCTCGGGGCGATGAATCACGATCTCGGCCACGCCCGATGCATGGACTTGCAGCCGCACGCATTCAGCTGAACTCACAGGGCCTCCGTTGCGCTGGCGGGCGTGTTGATCTCGGCCAGGATTTCCTCGTTGTGCTCGCCCAGCAATGGCGGGTGCCGGCGCACCTGCTGCGGCGTGCCCAGCAGCTTGACGGGAAAGCCGATGTTCTTGACCTTGCCTTCGATCGGATGGTCGATCTCCATGCACATGCGGCGGTGCGTGCCGTGCTCGCCCTCGAACGCTTCCGGATATGAAAGGATGGGCCCGGCCGGGATGCCGGCGGCCAGCATGGCGTCGATCCAGTCGGCGCTGTCCCGCTGGCCAAACTCCCGTTCGAGCGCCTCGATCAGCGCCTCGCGGTTTTTCAGGCGCAGCGACACGCTGGCGTAGTCCGCGTGCCCGACGAGGTCTGGCCGCTCCAGCAGTTCGCACAGCCGGGTCCAGAGCTTCTGGTTGGTCGCGCCCATCACGAAGTAGCCGTCGCGCGCCTTCACCGCCTGATAGGGCGCGCTCATCTTGTTGCTGGTGCCCAGCGGTGTCGGCTGCTTGCCCGTACCCCAGTACTCGGACATGTCCCAGACCGAGAAGGCCATGGCCGCGTCGAACAGCGAAGCGTCGATGTGCTGGCCCACGCCCGACTTCTGCGCGCCGATGTAGGCCGCGAGCAGCGCATAGGTGGCAAACAGCGCGCAGCCGATATCGGCCACCGGCACGCCGGCCTTGACCGGCTTCTCGCCGGGGTAGCCGGTCACGCTCATCACGCCCGACATGGCCTGCGCCATCAAGTCGAAGCCCGGCCGGTCGGCCCACGGGCCGCTCTGGCCAAAGCCGGAGATGCTGACGTAGACGATCTTCGGGTGGATCTTCTTGATCGACTCGTAGTCGATGCCCAGGCGCTGCACCGCGCCGGGGCGGTAGTTTTCGACGATCACGTCGGCGGTCTGGGCCAGCTTGTAGAACGATGCGCGGTCGTCCTCGCTCTTGAGGTCCAGCGTCAGCGAGCGCTTGTTGCGGTTCATGTTCAGGAAGCCCATGCTGTCCGGCCCCTTCATCTTGAAGCCCATGGCGCCGCGGGTCTGGTCGCCGCTCGGCGGCTCGACCTTGATCACATCGGCCCCCAGGTCGGCCAGCAGCATGCAGGCGAACGGCCCGGCCATGACCTGGCTCACGTCCAGCACCCGGATGCCCTGCAACGGCAGTTGTCGCGCGTGGTTCATTTTTTCAGCTCTCCTCGGTGACCTTGGCGGTGCGCACCACGTCGCCCCATTTCTTGAACTCGGCAGCCATGAAAGCCGCGAACTTGTCGACGGAACCGCCGCCGTCCTCCACGCCGTAGCCGTCGAAGCGCGCAACCACATCCGGCTGCGCCAGCACCTTGTTGATGTCGGCGTTGATCTGCAGGGCCAGGTCCCTGGACATGTCCTTGGGGCCGACCACGCCATACCAGCTGGACACGTCGAAGCCCTTGAAGCCCTGCTCGTCCATGGTCGGCATCTCCGGAAAGCCCTTGGCCCGCTGCAGCCGCGTCTGCACGATGCCCGTCATGCGCCTGGCCTTGACCTGGGCCGTGGCCGCCGTCATGGTGTCGAAGCTGTAGTCGATCTGGCCGCCGATCAGGTCCGTCTGCATCGGGCCCGACCCCTTGTAGGGCACGTGGATGCTCTTGACGTCGGCGGCCATGTTGAACATTGCGGCCGCCAGGTGCTGCACCGATCCCGTGCCGGAGGAGCCGAAGCTGATCTTCCCCGGGCTCTTTTTGCACTGCTCGACCACCTCCTTGATGGAGCCGGTGGAATTCTTCGCGCTGGTTACCAGGATGTGCGGCGTGGCGCCGACCATGGCAATGGGCGCGAAGTCTTTCAGCGGGTCGTAGGTGATGCTCTTGAAGATGTGCGGCGAGATGGCATGCGTGTTGACATGGGCCATCAGCAGGTTCACGCCCTCGGTAAACCGGGTACGCGCAAAGAAATCAGCGGCCAGTGCGCCGGTGGCGCCGGGCTTGTTCTCGACCACCACCGAGCGGCCCCACAGCTCCGAGAGCTTTTGCCCCACGATGCGGGCGAACACGTCGGTGCCGCCGCCGGGCGCCCAGCCCACGTAGATCTTGACGATGCCCTTGGGCAGCTCCGTGGCCGCGAGGGCCCAGGGCGCGGCCAGCGCGCCGGCGCTGGCCGCAATGAAGTCTCGGCGTTTCATCATGTCGTGCGTCCTTTGTCTCTGTCGTAGTAGTGCCGCTACTCTCCCGTAGCGCAGAGGACGTCGCAAGAATGTGAAAGGCATGCCTGGCTTCGCAATCCGCGAAGCCGCAGCCGCAAAAGGGCCGCTTTCTTCCTAAGCGCTGCCGCCGATCAACTGGGCCACCACGTTGCGCAGCGTCTGCTCCTGCGCATGGCCTTCCACGCAGGACAGCACATAGGCGCGCTGGTGCCAGTCGCCTTGTATTTCGGCCGAGCCCAGGTCGTCTTCGGGGTGAAAGCTGCGCAGCACCTCGGGCGGCATCAGGCCCACACCCAAGCCATGGCGCACCAACGCCAGCATGGTGTCGAAACCGCTGGTCGAAAAGTTGTTGGGAAACGATCGGCCGCGGCTGCGGTAGGCCCCCTGCAAGGCGGAGAGGATCGCCGAGCCCTTGCCGAGGCTCACGATCGGCAGGTCCAGAAAGTCGTCGATGCCCACGGGCCCTTCCGCCGCAAACTGGAAATGCCGGCGGCTGTAAACGAGCACCAGCCTGTCCTGCCGGTAGTCGAACTTCGGCAGGTCGAGAAACCCGCTCTTCTTCTCATAGATGCCGACGTCGATCACCTTGTCGCGCAGCAACTGCTGCACGATCTTGCTGTTCTCTTCCATGATCTTCAGCGTGATCTGCGGATAGGCATCGCGCAGGCGGGCGATGTCCTTCGCAAGAAACTGGATGATGGCAGCCTTCGGCGCGCCGATGAGGATGCGCCCATCCTGGCCGCGGCACAGCACCTGGGCATCGCCCTCGAGCCGGCCGATGAGGTTGTCGATCTGCCGGATGTGCGCCATCAGCCGGCTGCCGGCCTCGGTAATCAACACGCCGTGGGGCACCCGTTTGAACAGCTTGGCGCCCAGTTGCGCCTCCAGGTCCGTCACTCGCTTGGACGCGGCCGCTACCGCCAGGCTCAGCCTGTCGGCGGCCCGCGAGATGCTGCCTTCCTCGGCAATGCAAAGAACGAGTTGGACGGTGGTGGAGTCGAGCTTCATGGGGAGTCTTATTGCACCGTTAGTTATGAGCGATATGTAATACCAAATGTGTACAACTTTGCGCCGCTCTACCGTCCAAACCGCCCATCACAGAGGGGGCGTTCTCCACCATTGCGGTGGATAAGACGGTGGAAAAGCCTCTGCGCGGCTAGGCGCCCCGCGCACCCCGCAACAGTACGCGTACTCTGGCTGGACCCGAAGTGGCCCATGGCAAGACGGCGGGTATCGCTTCACAGAACTCTCGCACGCACTTCACGTTGACTTCGCCCGCAGCACGCACACTGCCTTCCGACAGCGGCCGGCGTTGGTAGAGGCAAGGGAACAAAGATCCGCTCAGGGAAAAAACGCCTCGATGCCGCCCGCTGTCACCCTTCAAGATTCGGGCAAGTTCAGTGACCGCGCGGCGCCACATGCGGAGGGCACAAAGGCTCAGTCGACGATGCGCCCTGCGCGCCGCGCCAGCCGCGCGTATTCGCTCAACGGCTTGTTTGCCTTCCAATACAGGTCGCGCTCGATGCCCAGCGTGCCGCCCAGCAGCCGGATCGACATCAGCCCGCGCGCGGACACATGGCCCGGCGCGGGCGTGCCCATGCCAAGGTCGCACAAGCCGTAGGCCGTGTCTGCGTCGTCGGGGTTCAGTTCAGTGATGAGCCACCTGGCAGCGCCGCGCGGGTTGAGCCACTTGACCACCGGATGCGGATCGAAGCGAGGGTTGCCTCGCGATGCCTTGCCGTTGGCGAGCAATAGCTGGCGCAACTCGGGGGTGATGAGTTCCAAAAAGGCCTCCAAGGTCACTGTCCGACGAACTCAGACAGCGATCTTCAAAGCATGTCTTAAAGAACACATCGATGCTTGTGTGTCGTTTAAGACGTTTCCTTGAGATGCACATTTCTTCACGCTCGACAGCGATGAAAAATGCCAACCGAAGAGCCGCACCCCCGCCCGCACCCGTAGCCGGGACCTTGCCCAACGAGGTAACGCTGGCGCTAGGGAAGAACCTGAAGAAGCTGAGACTTGCCGCTGGCAAGACCCAAGTGGCCTTGGCCTACGACGCTGAGGTCGAGCGGTCTCGGATCTCCAAACTTGAAGGCGGTCACATCAATCCCTCTGTGATGACGCTGGCAACTCTCTGCTACAGCTTAGGGACGACGCTGCCTGTGCTTTTCGAGGGGATCGTGGCTACTAACGCGCCGACTTCTGAGGGGGGGTTGCTGCGGAGAAAGAATCAAGCGGTTTTGAACAAGTCAGCGCGGGCTGCGCGAAGACCTTCGAGCAGGAGTTGAGGTCCAAGCCCGAGTCTTTTTCGAGGACTCTAGAAGTCGGTGCTCTCCAGTAAATGCCAGATCACCCGCGCCTATCAACTCGCTCTGATCGTCCAGCATCCATCTCAGATTTCGCTTCGCCCATTCTCCTGTCTTCGCAGTGTCCGTCTCAATCTTGCAGGGGCTAGTCAGTGAGCCGGAGTAGGCTACCCCGCAATATTTCACCCGCCGTTGACGGAAATTTACCTTCGTGGTAAATTTCGATCACATCTCCGAAAAACTCACATTTAATTCCCTCAACCAACCGGAGCAACCATGACCAATCTTGGAAAGGAACTGCGCAAGATCCGCCTCGACCTCGGCATCACCCTCTACGAAATGGCCGCGCAGATCGGCATTTCTTCAGGAATGCTTTCGTCCATTGAGACCGGCAAGAAGCCGGCCCCGGCGAACTTCGTTGAGCGCCTTGCGAGCGAATATGAACAAGTTGCCAAACAGGTAGCAACCTTCCACAGGTTGGCTGACCTGACCAAGTCGGAAGTCCGCGTCTCGCTGGACGGACGACAAAACGCCAATGAGCTGGCCGTCGCGTTTGCTCGCAACTTCGACAAATTGTCGGACAGCGAGATCAACCGTCTGATGGCCGTCTTCGAGAAAAAGGAATGAACCATGTCCGGACCGGGATTCATCGTTTCGCCTCGCCGAAAACAGGACATCTATGACATCGCGGCAAGCGTCAGGAACGCGTTCATGCGTTTTTTCGGGAACGCACCTTATGTCCCAATAGACAAGCTCTACGAACTGCTGCCGGAGCTACTACCGGGGTTTCAACTTGAGGTGTGTGAGCACGCAGAAATGGGCCCAGACCACGGCCGTTGTTATCCGGCGCAGCGCTTGATCAAGCTGCGCGTAGATGTGTACGACGGAATGTGTGAGGGTCAAGGCCGTGACCGATTCACTGGTGCTCACGAACTCGGCCATTTATTTCTTCACGCAAACGTGTCGTTCGCGAGGGTTATCGAGCCGAGTTCTCGGATCGAAATCTTCAGAGACAGCGAGTGGCAAGCGAACACATTCGCGAGCGGCCTTCTGATAAATCAGGCAGCGCTCGCACGCTGCGCCTCGCTCTCAGAAGTGGTGAGAACTTTCGGCGTGTCTGAAGACGCGGCTCGCGTGAGGTTTAAAAAGTGAAGGGAACGATCAAAGCGCCAACTTTGATCGCCCCTCTCGTGGCGAGATGGTCGCAACGAGCGCCAACATGGTTTCCCTTGTCGACTCCAGCACGGGCGAGGATACCAGAGGCGTCTCCGAATCACCATCGGAAAGGAGGAGACCCTGATGACAACATCAACCAATCGCCCGGCACCGCCCGGATTCCGTTGGGTCTGTTGCCGCTACCGGCGCGTCAAGAATTCCCAGCGAATGCTCGACGCTCACGCGTACGGTTACGACGCCTGGTGCTTTTTAGTCCCATCGCGTTGACGAAGCAGGCAAGCTAAACGACGAGGCGTTGGAGCGCCTTCGTCTCTTCACACCCCAAAATTTTGGGGTGTGCTTCAACATTCGTTTATGCGAGGCGACAAACCCATGTCTACTATTCCGACTCAGACTCAACATCGCAGTGATCACCTCGGTGACATTGGCTTTGGTGCATTTCTAATAATCACTGGATCGTTATGGCTATTGGAGCGGCTCGGCTTCATTCCCGTCTTCCCCTGGTTCTTACCAGTGGCAGTGATTACCTTTGGCGCGGTCATGATTGCCAGAGCTTGCGACGCAAGGCGCCGCACGTGTACTAACAACCAAGTTAGCCGGTGACACCAAGCCCGCTGCCCGCGGGCTTTTTTACTTTTTGCAAGATCGAAGAAGATCGATCAGTTTTTGGAAAACAGCAACTTCACCCCTCCTAGATGACCCACAAGAGAAGATCAATGACGCTCTTTGAAACTTTGACGCTCGTGGTCGCCGTGGTTACCGCGGCTTTGGCTCTGATCGTGAATATGGCGTTACTCGATTCCGAAAAGCGACTGTGGCTGCGGCGAACAGCGTGGCGAATCGTCGCTACAGTCATGTATTTGTTCATGGTGCTGTTCGCCGTTAGGGTGGTGTGGAGCTTTGCGGTCACGCCAGAACCACCAACGCGCAAAGACATATTGACCCTGCTTCTATGGTTATTCAACGGAACGATGGGCTTGATTTTCTTGGCCCATGATTCAGGCGAGAGACGACGGGCTAATCTATCCAAGTAGATCGAACCGCCGCTGTTCGGCAGTTGCAATCTTGAGGTCAGCTTGTAAGCTTTCTCGGTGGCCAGACAGTGCCAACAACTGAACGGTGGGCATTAACCTTGCCGACTAGAAAATGTCACGTTGGTGCCGAGCCAAGATCAGTCGGCTGCAGACTTGCCGGACTCCAAAGGGAACATCTCTGATCAAAAAGTTCCGTCGCATGGGCTGCGCGAGACTTCTTGAACCAGCCTAAATTGACTCTGGCGGAGAAGTGTGGGAGCGAAAAATCTTTATTTTTCAGCAACTTAGAAATTGGATACCACGAGCGGTGCCATGAAAGCATCTCTGCTCGCCCTGCTCCGGATCATCCTTTGATGGTCTCGTCGAGCGCGTACTTCGCGAGAACCTTCACCGCATCAAAGGTTAGCTCGATGCCCTTCGTCTTTGCTGCAGCCTTGACCTTGCTCCAGATAGTGCTCGAACGGATTGTGTCTAACAGATCATGGCCGTCCCAAGTCAGCTCCAGCGCCATCAGCATGGTTCCCGAAAGGTCTTCACTCCAAATGCCTTTGAGGTATCCACCTCGGGCGAGCAAGAAAACATGCTCCACTTTCGCACGATCATCCGGAGACTGATCGGCTTGGATGACATAGACCGCGTTCTCGCGCTCTTCGGCCGTTTGAGCTTCGATATCCTCCAAAACACTTCGAATGATGTCCCAATCCCGCTTCATCAGTAGCTCCTTGGAGAAGGGCCGATGAGCGAACTCACCGGCCCTTACGCAATTGCCGCGGGTTATTTACCGCTTTTTTTGGGCGGGCTAGGAGCCTTCGCCGGCGGCTGTTTGATGGTTTCCACCACATGCGTGGTTGGTTTAGCACGCGCGGTGCTAACAGGAGTGAAGCGGCCGGTTCCGGCGTTGCGACCAATTTTGCTCATAGGGATCTCCTTTTTTGAGCGCAGACACGCTGTCCGTCCGACCTGTATTCATGGCAAGATTCGCTTGTGGAACGTCTCTTGATGGACACACCCCTGACAGCAATTGTTGGGCTTGAGCGCCGGGTCTGAACCACCCGGCGCCCTCGTATCGGGCGAAACACACTATATCTAGGGCCAGCTCGTCTGTGACACACTAGATATAGCGCCTACATCATTTGCAGTAAGTTTTGGATGAAACTTCGGCGCTTTGTTACAAAGCGGCTTCTTACCTCATTGGGCGCGCGATCTGGACGTCGGAAGTTGTTTCCAACGAAACCAATTGAAACCATACTGCATGTACCATCGGTCATGATCTGTATTTATTTACAGTAAGTAGAAATTGTTAGTCATGGCGGCAATTAGTCGCAGACGAGACTGAGGCTGCGCACCTTCTTGCAGCGGCACGACCCAGCTTCTCCGGTGGGACTTCCTGCCGACTCCGTGCCATGATTCGTGTATGACCAAACCCCATGTGACAAACGAACCCAAGACCGGGGTCTTTGTTTCTTATCGAGCGGTTCGCTCGGCCAATGACGCCCTCAAGGGAGGTCGCTCGGCCGTGACAAGAGACGCCAAAACGGGTCAGTTCACGCCAACATCCGCTCCGCGAGATCCGGTACGCGTTAAAACCAGCTCAGTTCTCAGCGCGAGCAAGGTTGCTGTTTCTCGCAAGCGATAGTCAGCTGTGACCGATCAAATTCAAGTCGAGGCAGCAGAAGCAGAGCGAGCAATCGCCTCTCCGCTCGCAGCTTCGGATTCCGTTGACCCGTATCAGCGTTTTGCGGATATCGCATCCGACGATATAGACCTTATCGACAACGTCGCTTACGCGCTCTACAAGCGCCGCAAGCTTGAATTTGTTCGCGCATTTGTCGCAGCAAAAGGACTGCCTCCCAACCCAGCCGAAGTTAACAACTTCATCTTGGCAGCGACCCTTCCAACTAGCGTGGACTCCCTTCGAGCAGAGGCGACCGAAACGCTTCGAACCTTTTCTGAGCAAGTTTTAAGAGAAGCAGAGGCCGAAACCGAGGACCGCTATCGGCGTCAACTCATGAGCGAGCTGAAGAAGGCCCGACCATTCCTAAAAACGTTGATGGAAAACATACTCGCCAACATCGGTGCGTTGGCAGTAACGGCACTGATTCTGCTGGTTATCTATGGCTCGCGACTCGGCGCAGTGAACCTGTTCGGGGAGGTCTTCGGCTATGAGATCAAGGATAAAACCTCAGGGGCGCAGCCCGTCGCTCCATCGAGCCAAGTGCGCCCCTAGCTGAACAGCCGAAGGCACTTCCTCAAACCCGGCAACTACCGCGATTGTGCTCGCCTTGAACCAGTCACGCGCGACGGTTTCAAAGGTCGGCGCGGCTTCCGCGAGGGCAACACTTCACGAGCCGCCGCATGCTCTTTTCGAGCGCCAGCGAGGATGAGTGTGGGATAGAGGCCATAGGTCCTCGTCTTTTATTTTCCCCCGGAGGTGTAGTTAGCCCGCAACTCTTCGCGCCAGTCGGCGAGATGAAAAAATACAGGCCATGCGCATCGACCAGCTTGTAGGCTTTCTCGCGCGGTTTGGCAGAGTCAACAGCTTTAACGGTGAGGGTCATGGTATCGGGCTGAAGATACCGTGACGGATACCACGTTGAGAGCTTGGCTAAAGGCAGTCTTCGGCAGCCTCAATCAGATCCCTAAGGATGTCTCTCCCAATGAAAAAGTTCCGTCGCATGGACTGCGCGGGACTTAAAGAAACTGCCAAGGATCAATTCTGGCGGAGAGTGTGACCACTAGGCGTATACCAGCAGAACGTGCCACACAGGCTCATGGCGAGCCGCTTGCAGATGGCCCTCAAGGGCAGCGAACCATCACGACATCTCACGCGGACGCCCGAGGTCGCACAGCAGCGGATGGGGCGAGGGATGGGGAAGGCAGCAAGCGCCCTGAGGCGGCATTTGTCGACCCAATCTCGGGGCCGCAACGCTGCCGGTTCTGCACGAACACAGCCACCTATAGGATGACCACAGCGGGGGCACACGGGATGGGTAGTCCTCGAAGCGATCGAGGCGAGGAGCACGGTTTAAGCCCGTGCGGGTTCACCCTTTCGGTAGCCCACTGTGTATGCCACTGGTCAGCGCCCCAGCATAGGCGGGACGGCACGTCGCTCCTAACACGCCTTAAATCTTGCCGTTTTCACCTCAGCAGGTCGGGCAGATCGTAGAGAAGCCTGATCGCGTCGGTCCATCCGACCTCCGAGAACAGCTGGAGGATCTCCACGAGCTTCGCGCGTCTCTCAGGGTCCTCGAAGATGCCGCGATGGTCGGCGATGTAGCGCCTCACCACCTTCACGACCGCAGTGCTACCGAGGCTCTCGAACTGGTAGCCCTCCTCGGCGCCGGGACCGGTCAGGATCGCGTGGATTGCCGTGAAGACGGCGACGGGATCGCCGGGGATCAGGTGCTCGTAGAGTTCGATCAGGTGGTGCTGCGTCGCCGGTTCTCGCGATCGCCGCAGAAGCGCCAGCATGTCGGCGTAGTCGGCGAGGAAGCGCGCCTTCGCCCCGGCATTGTTGAGGCCGGGCCCATCCTCCTTGTCCTCCGCACGCACCCCCGCGCCGAAGTAGAGCTGGTTCATGGCGTGATAGATGACGCGTTCGGCCGCGCTGTACTCTCGGCCGGCGGCAAGCTTCTCCTCGCCCGGCACGTTGGAACTCAGTACCGCGTGCGTCTTGGCCGAGATGTCGAGTGCCGGAGCGAGGATCTTCGCGAGCCCCTCCTGCGCGCGGTCGTTCATGTCCTTGTCGCCCTGCTCGGCATCTGCGGCATAGCGGCCGAAGAACGCTCCCCGCAGCGATGAGGTGTACGCGTTGAGCGCGTTCTGGAACCGTTCGGGATCAGCCGCCCACTCGTCGATCCAGGCGCTAGCGAACTGCCGTCCCTGCCCCGCCTGGAGTTGCGCCACCCATCCGCCCAGGCATTCCTGGATGTGGTCGCGTCCGCTTGCATCGTCAGCGAAGTCGTCGAGCCGCCTTTTGGCGATCGCGAGGATGTGCTCGCAGCGCTCGGGCTCGGCATGGCTGAACCTGCGAAGCGACCGGGCGAGGTAGGCGGTCAGCACCCGGGGATCCGTCTCGGCTGCGGCGATCCGCTCTCCCATCTCCCACATCCGATCCGGGGCGGCCGCGGAGATGACTTGGAGATTCTGCGCTGCCTGGAGGCGCACCGCTGGCTGATGATCCGCGAGGATCTCGCCGATACGGTCGACGATCTCGGGACGTTCGGCCGCAAACCTCGGCGCGAGCGAAAGCCAGGCCTCGGCCGCGTAGACCCTGACCGCCCAGTTCCCCCAGCTGATGCTCATGCCCCGTCACCCCCGGGCTCGGGATACTTGCTCGCGGACAGGCGCGCGAGCAGGGCGAGCACCGTGTCTAGGTCCGGGAGCCCGTCCGCGCCCGGCGCGAAGGTTGGGCTGGAGGCGACGCGCTCGACCGCGTTCGAGACGTGGCCCCAGGCGGAGTGGTCGACCTGGCCATGGAGTCCGGGATTCGCGTCGATCAGCGCGAGCAGCGCAGTGGCCTCCGACCACAGGGTCGCGAGTTTGGCCGCGTCGCTGGCGGCCGGCGTCGCGTTCACTCTTGCGTGAAGCGCGTCCGAGGCGTCGAGGACGACCCGGTTGGGGCCACCGTCCATGTCGACGCCTTCCCGCCGCAGTCGTTCCCGAACGTAGTCCTCATTTCCGCCCCAGCTTGAGGCGAAGCTGCGGATCGGTCGGTTGTCCCGCAGCTCGCCGTCAGCCTGCATCTGCCGTCGGAGGTCGCGGGTAGGTTCCAGAACGAAGGCCTCCTCCGGGATCAGCGCGAGCAACCTTCCGAGTATGCACCGCCATCTTCCCCTGGCGTCGTCGTCGGCATGCCGCGTGTCGTCCAGCACCATCTCCTCGAAGCCGCGTCGCTCCTCATGTGACCGGGATGGCCACGCCGCCGCGACGAACCGGATGGCGTCACGCAGCGTGTCGCCGTTCTCCAGGAGGTCGGGCTTCGTCATCATCGGCCAGATCCGGCCGCCGACCTCTGCAACGCGCTCGCTCGCCACGCCGAGAATCCGCGTCCACACGGATGCCGTCGCATATTCGCGCGAGGCGGCCGCGATGCTCGAACCAAATGAGGCCACATCGCAAGACCGCAGAAAGGCGACGTAGCGTGCGAGCACGTCGTCCTCGCGAGAAGGCGCGTCATCGTCCTTCTCGTCCCACGCGTTGAACTCGACGTCGCTCCCCCGGAACTCGATCTCCGCGGCGCCGAGGTCGACGAGGTCGAGTTCTCCTGGTTCGCCGTAGCCCTGCGTTCTCGCCTTCCCGATGACGGCGTCGATGACTGCACGCGTACCGTGCTCGGGCGAGATCGCCAGGAACTCGCCGATCGACTTCCCGAGATACCAGCGCGAATGCTCGTAGTCCTGCCGACGGTTGGACGAGAGCGGCATGATTCGGCTCCGATGGCCCCCGAAGGCCGACGTCGCGGTGTCGGTGATCATCTGTCCGTAGAGGCCCGCATAGACCTCGGCGGCGAACGGCGGGTCTGCCCGCACGATCGGCAGGATTTGCTCCGCCAGCCAGTGGGCCTCGCGGTCGGCGTTCTGGGAGAAGTGGGGCTCTCGCAGGATCCGGTCGAGCAGCGCCCGGGAGGCGGCGGGATCGGACGCGAACGACCTTCCGACGAACCTGATCGCGCTGCCGGCCGTCGCGTGCAGGGGCGGCGACTTCGACCACGCGAATTCGAGCATCGCTCGGGCCGCACGGCCGAAGATCGGCGCCAGCGCTGGGTCGGTCAGGTCTGCATGGTCGAATAGCGCGTGGAGCAGCACACGCGCCGGATCTACGAGCGACAGGCGACCGCTTCCCGCCAGTCGCTCGGCGAGACTCGCCCAGGCGATCGCACGCTCGGGCGTGAGGCCCCGGCCAGCCTCGATGTCCATCACCACGAATCGGCTCAAGCGCCCGAGCAGGCTCGCGATCGACGGGTCGTCCGGCTCCGTCTCGAGCCTGGCTACCAAGCCGGCGAGATCCTCGACGTCGCCCACGTTCTCGCTGACGATGCGGAGCGCGACGTTGCCGAGGACCGCGTCGACCTTGGTTGCGGAGAAGATGCCGCAGACGAGCCGCCAGCTCTGAGGCTTGCCATCGGTGTCAACGCGCCAGATGCGCTCGACTGCGAACCGGAGCGCGGGAGCGAGTAGGAGCGCGGCGGAGGTATCGCCCTCCAACTGCGCTACTAGTCGATCTGGGTCATGCCAGGCAAGGAGGTATCTCCCCGCGACGTGGTCGAACAGGACGTGGTGGGCGAAGCTGACGAGGTCGCCCGCGGCAGTAAGGACCCCGGACTTGATCACCTCGTCGAGGTCTGGATGCCTGACGTCCACCTTCCGGATTGCGAGTCGGCGGCTGCCGGCCATCGCGGCCGCCGCGTCCGCTGCCGCCAGCGTCATGCCGGTCGTCGGCATGCGGACGTCCTCGTACGTGTCGATGAGCCCGGACTGCGTCTTGATGCCGGCGAACTCCACAGGGTCGGCGCCACCCGCCATCAGCTCCGAGGCCAGCGACAGGTTGAACACGTTGCGTAGCAGCTCGGCAAGCGGCGGCGTGGCCGAGGCGAGGAGGCCCGCGATCTCGGGGGACGAGGTCCCGGCGGTGGCGAGGTCGACGTCGGTTAGCCGGGGGACGACGAAGTGACGGACAGTTCGCAGCGTCGCATCGGCGTATACGGCGTCAGCCGGTGCGCCGGCGAACGACAGCCGGTATCGCCGGCCATTACGCAAGTCGAAGGTCCGGATTGACGCGATGACCACCCATTCGTCGGCGAGTTCGCTTCTTACCTGCTCGATCAGGGAGGCGAACACGCCATCCGCCAGCCCCCCGCGCGCTGCGTCGAGTGCATCGATGAGGAGGTATTTCGGTCCAGGGCCCGGCACGGCCGCCAAGACCTCGATGAGCGCGTGACCGAGCCGCAGTTCAGAGGTCAGGTCCGCTGCTATCGCAACGCCAGGGAACCGGTCGACGGACAGGAACACGACGAAGGCGCCGCCCAGCGCGAGCGCGGTCGCAGCGTGAACAAGCGCGCCGGTCTTGCCGGCGCCCGGTTCACCGACGACCAGCAGGGAGCCGGAGGCGATCGCAGCCGCCATGGGCGCGTCGCTCTCCCGGGTGATCGTGACACCGCTGCCCACCGGCAGCTTGCCGTGCGAGGCCAACCGTCCCAGTTCAGCGCCCGTCGCGGCCCGGAGCCGGGCTACGTCGTCCTCGAAGCGCGGCGCCCCGATGTCGACGTGACCCCGGCGTCGGAGCGCGTTGAGCAGGCCGTTCCGGTCGGCTGGGGCGCCGCTGCCGATCAGGTCGCGCATGATGCCGCGAAGGTCGCGAAGCGGGGCGTCTCCCGCCGCGTCACCGCCGTAGAGATGCCGGCCGAGCAGCCTCGACGCCTCGCGCCAGTCGGCGCCGCCCTCGTCCATCGAGAACCGCGCCACGTGGAAGCTGCGGGCCATGTCGGCGAGATCAGCATCGGTAGGCTGCGCCCCACGATGTGTAGTCCAAGCCGCGTTCACGATTGCCTCCAGCGCGCCGAGCGCGGAGCGTTGCGCTGCGTTGCGCTTATTTTTGGTAACCGCCCAGCCGCCACCCAAATCGAACGCGCGGCACCCCGCCTCAAGGTCGTCAAGTGTGCGGGCGGCGTCCGATCTGACCGCGAGAATCGCCGCACTTCGAGTCGGGTCCGGAGCATCGCCCGCAGCCTTTGCGTCTGACATCCAGATGGCAAGCTGCCCGCCCGTCTTGGCGAGTGGCGCCTGCTCTCCCGTCGCGAGGCTCGCGGACGTTTTGCTCTGGATGTGCAGCGCCCCAACGTCCGATTGCGTCACTTCGATGTCATCGAGCGCCGTGCCGGTCTCGAGGCGGAGTGCCGTTGGCAGGGCTACGTTGTTGAGGCCGAAGCGCGCGCCGACCGGGAGCCGCACGAGGATGTGGACCGCAAACCACGTCGCGACGGCTGCTTGGAACCCCATGCCCGCCTCGGTGGCCCGCCCACCCGCACGCATCGGCTTCGTCTTTGTGGCTGGGGTCGCGGTGGTCATGCCGACATCCTGCCGGATTTGCGGCTCCACTCCAATGCCGCCGACTAGTTGCCTCCCCTTGCTACCGGCCACGTGCTTCTCGTCAGTCGCGCGGACGCAACGGATCGTCGTGATCGCTCGAAGTGGTCAGCATCCGCTGCTCCCCCGATGTGAGGAGGTCGGAGCCGCAGTGGAGAACGGCGCCGTGCTTGGTCCGCCGGACTTGGTGCTAGGTGCTACCGCGTACCAGTCACTGGCCAACGATGGGTTGTGGCCGACTCCTGCAGTTCGCGCATGTCGGTCTTTGCCCCGCGGGGGTCTACACATGGGGCCGCCGCCAACGCGCGATCGACGACAAGCCCCTGGATAAGCCAGAGTGCTCTCATCCAATTCGTTGCCCATCTTCGGCGCGGCCGGCGCCTCCGGCCAAACTCCCACTCTAGAAATGACTCAACCTTTCGGCAGCGGAGCGACGTGGCGACAAATGTCCTTAGCGTCGCGCTCCGAGAAACCGGTGGCACGCAGTTCTGCTTCGAGTGCGGCCACCGACTCGGCTTCAATGTCGATCCGATCGCCATCTGAATAAACGAGCGGCACAACAATCTGTCCTGGTGAGGCAGGAACGTCCATCATCTCGGTGCCACGTTGAACCGTCTCCACCCGCAGAGAGCCATCCTCATATGTCAAGAGCCTCACAGGGCGCTTGTCGTCCTCCGTGGTTCCCTCATACACCAGCCTCCATTGGTACGCGTGCTTCATCCTAGTCCATCCATCTATGAACAATCTAGATGCGGGCGCGCCGCACGAAATCAAGGGCGAAACCACCGACCACTCGGTCGGCGGCCAGGGCTAAGTAGGCATCTCCAAATGCCGCACATAACTGCCGCTATCTAGAAGCACGCTAGAGGGCGCTAGGTGCGGTCTTGCTGGTGTGGGACCACCAGCACGCGGCACTCGGCCAACATCCCTGTGTTGGGCGGGTACCACATCGTTGCATCGGCGGAGACTCTCACCTCGTCTCACCTCAAGTCACGTACGTGACTTCGTCTATACACGCCCGGGAAACCTCGTGAAACTCGCTGGATCGAATCCGGTTTTCACTGATGGGGATATAGATGGGTAAGGCTAAGGAGATGGGTGCGCTGGAGGTGTCTCGGATCACCCGGCGTGGCATGAACTTCGTGGGCGGCGTGGCCGGCCTCGGCATGAACGTGAACGCGGGCGGCTCGCGCAGCTGGGTTCTGCGGGCGCGTGTTGGCGGTGTGCGCCGCGACATGGGACTGGGTGGCTACCCCGACGTGACGCTGGCGCAGGCCCGCGAGTCGGCCCGGGCGGCGCGCCAGCAGATGCGCCTCGGACTCGACCCGATCGAGGAAGGCAAGGCCATGCGCAGTGCGCTCATCGCCTCTCGGGCGACGGCCATCACCTTCACCAAGGCGGCGACCCTCTACATCGAGGCCCACGAAGATTCGTGGAAGAACGAGAAGCACCGCCAGCAGTGGAACAACACGCTGGAGACCTACGCCAAGCCCAAGATCGGCACCCTGCAAGTGCGGGACGTAGGGGTGGCCCAGGTACTGGACGTGCTGGAGCCGATCTGGAAGACAAAGACCGAGACGGCCTCGCGTCTGCGCGGTCGGATCGAGTCGGTGCTGGACTGGGCCATCGCCCGTGGGTACAGGGAGGGTCCGAACCCTGCACGCTGGAGGGGGCACCTCGACACCATGCTGGCGGCGCCGGGCAAGATCGCCAAGACCGACCACCACCGCGCCCTGCCCTACGCGAAGGTCGGCGAGTTCATGGCGGAGCTTCGGCAGCAGGAAGGCGTGGGCGCACGAGCGCTGGAGTTCGCCATCCTCACGGCCGCACGGTCGGGCGAAGTGCGCGGAGCCACGTGGGCGGAGTTCGATCTCGACAGCGCCCTGTGGGTGGTGCCAGCCGAACGCATGAAGGCGAAGAAGGAACACCGGGTGCCGCTGTCGGATTGGGTGGTGGAACTGCTGAAGGCCCAACTGAAGATCAGCCACAGTGACTTCGCATTCCCGGCGCCCAAGGGCGGGATGCTCAGCGACATGACCCTCACTGCAGTCTTGCGCAGGATGAAGGTGGACGCCGTGCCGCACGGGTTCCGCTCCACGTTCCGCGACTGGGCGGCCGAGCAGACCGAGTACCCGAACGAAGTAGCGGAGATGGCTCTTGCGCACGCGATCTCCAGCAAAGTCGAGGCGGCCTACCGGCGCGGGGACCTGCTGGAGAAGCGGGTGCAATTGATGAGGGACTGGGCGGCATTCGCGACGACGACGGCAGGTTAGAGCAGACGACTGGAGCGAACGCCCCGGGGACGATACAAAGCATTCGTGGCGTGGACACGGTCGCCTGCTGCCGGTGCGCCCGGAGAAGAGATCGAGTTCGTTGCAAACTCAGACGATAGAAACTAGGAGAGAACGTGAAGACAGAAATGATCGACCGTAAGCCGATCACCACGATTCGGCAGGAAACCAAGCACAAACTCCTCCACGTCATTGGGAAGCTGGCATCTCACACGAAAACGCCTGCACTCGGTCGTTGGAAAAAGCTTTCGGACGAAGATCTCTGGAACCACATCGTCTCGCAAGTCTGTGTAATGGGCTCGGCTGTACCGATGGAGAAGCTTCACCGCACGGGCAATCGCCTCGCGTTCGAGTCGGCTCTTTCCCTCGGGACGCTCTCGACCAAGCGAAACAAGAGCGCCTACATCGAGAGTCAACTCACGAAGTTCAAAGCGACCCGGTTCAAGAACAAGGCTGCACGACGCCTGGCAGCCGCGCTCGTCAACCCAAGCATCGTTCAAGGTACTCGTGTTGTGCTCCTGGCGGATCTTCCGCGTGGCGGCTCTGATGCAGTGCGTGAAGAGATCCTCAAGCGCTCGAAGTCCCTCTTCAAGCGCAAGAGCGTCTCCGACCTCATGATTACCGTGGGACTTTCACACGACGTCGTCGCGCTCGACCAGCGAGTGGTCGGCCTACTGAACACTCACTTCGGGTACAACCGCCAGTTCTCAAGTCTGCAAGCGAGCCGCTCGATTTACCTGTCCGTCGAGGACTGCCTCAGGGACGTCTGCAAAGAGGCCAACGTCACGCTGGGGAGGCTCGACCGAATGCTGTTCGGCTTCGCTGGATTGACCGCCATCGAGTACCTCATGGACTATGACCTTCCAAGATCAACAGCCGGGGCGTCCTGACTGAGTCCGATCCGGGTCAACATTGCAGCAAACGCTAACTATGGACTTCGAAGGCTTTATGTACCTCGACGTAGAAAACCCGCTCGTCGCGTGGAATGCCTACAGAGGGGTTTTGGTCAGTCAGAAGATCGTTCAGAAAAGCATCAATGACGCACTCGTTCCTGCGCTTTCAATGACAGCGGCAAGAATGTTCATGGATCGGGATTGGGGTCGTCTCGCGTTTGAGTACGAGTTAGAAGAAGTGCGGACACGCAATTTTCCAACGAAGGTCTCACGCCTGAACTGCCTCTTTGTCTTCGACGAGCCCGAAAGTGCTCTGGCCGCTGCCAGCGATGAGAACTGGGGCGGCCACATATGTACCGACAACCTCACGGATGTGGGTGTAAGTGCCTCGCCCAATTGCACGAGAGTTGATGCCAACTGGATTAGCTGGATGTTGCAGGCCCATCAAGGCGAAGCGGAATGGCGATCGGGCATTCAGCCTTATTGGACGGGCAACCCCTGTCCCCATTTTCGGCAGCCGACGTGGGAAGTGTTGCTCGACGGCGCCGTGACAATCTGGGGAACCGCCCTCCGGCAGCGTGCCTATGAAATCACCAGAGAACGGTCACCGTCCGCCGTCGCGCTGCTAGAACAATCTCGTCTTGCAGCAAGCTTCGGCTCAGATCTCGGTCATGTTAGCGCACTAGTAACTTCGGAAGCCGGGCGGTCGCTGATGTCTTTTTATATAGATATGCGAGACGCAGAGAACAAAGATTACACGGACCGTCTGCAGGCCTACATTGCGGCAAATCCAGCTTGCGTGAATTTTCGTGATCTTGCCGTTGGTGGCGACAAATTCGGTACACCAAACTTCATCCTCTACTCGTATTTGTTCGGAACCTGATGGGCCCCAGTCGCCTCGATCCCTTCCCTTAATCTCTTGCTCGACGGTACGACAGTCAAACTCGGCGTTGCCCCGGCATCAACCTAAGCCTTGGAGTCCTGCGTCGCCGTCCCTCGGGGCATCGGGTGATTCCTCCGGCAGTGCACGGACGATGCTCGGCACTGTTGCCAGATAGGCGTCCACAGCATGCCATGTAATCGTTAGCACCCGAGCTGAGTCCGCCCCTACGGGGAAGGTGTCTCCGTGCCGCAGCGGGTCGGCAGCCGCTTTGACTTCTCTCAACACCTCTTCGCTAACTCCGGAAATTTCTCGGAATCTCGCCCACTGCTCGGCCTTGCCGGCATCGGTCATACCGTGGACGGCAGCGCAGTGATGCCGAAGCGTCTCAATGGCGCGATAGCAGTAGAAGCCCGTATCGTCGGCGTTCTTCAATGCCGAAACGAGATCGGCAAGACACCGTTGGATGAACACCCCCTCTCGACCGAGAGTCTTGCCCCGAAGCTCAAGGATGGCAGTCTCAAGAACCGTAGCTCCGCGTGGACCCGAAATGCATGGAACATCGATGCCAAAGACATAGTCGATCTCACGCCGTTGGTTCATGACGCGAGTTACCGCGAAGTCATAGGCATAGCCCTTGAGGTACCCGACCAGCGAGAGCTGCGCCTGGATGATGGTCTTTACGACGTTCCGAAGATCGAAGATGTCCCAATCATGGGCACTGTCGATTCGCACCGAAATTTGATTCAGCACGATGCTCACCGTCGCCTCGGCGGCAACACCCGACACGAGATGGGAAAACCTCATCACAAATGTCGGGAGAGAAAACGTGGCTCGCTCCGGCAGAACCACCCCGGTGAACAAGTACGGCATCGGTCAACTCCGCTGGTCTACCTTACGACAAGGCGAAGCAATGGTACTTGGATACTTCGAGAAAGCTGCCGCGACCAAGGCGCGAACCGAGGGGCCCGACTCCGCTACGCTCGCGGGTAGTTCACCCATCCTATGCGACCATGGCAACCTTGTCCGGCACGATCCTAGCCCCAATAACGATGGCAGCCACGATGAGGACCCGAGTCAATTTTGGCGTTCCCCACCTCATCTCGGCCGCGCTGTTTTCTCGTCAAACGAAAGCCCTTGAGCAGTTCCACCATGGCGAGGTCTTCGGGCCATTCTGGAACGACATCCTGGCCAACGCTACAGCAACGGTCTTCACTTCAGTGGCGGGCCTCGAGTCGTATGCAAACGAACTGTTCGCCGACCGCGCCTCAGTGTTTCCCGGTATCCCCGACGAAACGCTGAGGGCCGAATGGCGCAAGGTGGAGCGCGGGGGCTTACTCGAGAAATTCAATCTCGCACTCCGCTCGCGGTCGGCCCCAGAGCTTTCGGAGCAAGATGCGGCTTGGTCAGACGTTGTAACCTTGATCCGCCTTCGGAATGCCTTGGTTCACTTCAAACCAGAATGGGCAGACGCGCAGGTCGTGCACGCGGACCTCTCCGCTAAGTTGGCGCAGCACTTCGCTCCCAGTCCGTTCACTCCAGCGGAACCGTTGTTCCCCATGGCATGGGCGAGCCACGCGTGCACGGCATGGGCGGTGCAAACTGTCTTGAAGTTCATTGTGCATTTTGAGGGGTGTGCGGGGCTCACAAATCGAATTGGGCCATTCCTATCTAGGCTGTCCGATTCCTGACAGACCGCACCCCGCCTAGCATGGCGGACGGGCCCGCCGCCATCTGGCGATGACCGACAAGGTGCCTCTGCGTGCCGGTTCGCTCGCCCCATCCGTTTACCCAACATCGCTTCCCCGATCTGCAGCAGCAGGGCTTCGGTGGCGAGAGGCGAGAGCAGCGCAGAAGTTTTGCCCGGCTGCGCAGCAACCGGCGCATTGCTTGGTGATGGGGTAAGGACTCGTCCTCGGCGGCCTAAGTCCGCGACTAACCCGGTGCCTGCGAGGTCTAGGTACGTGCTCGATTGCTGAGCGAGCACGCAGCATTTCGATCAGGGTGCTCGAAGTGAGCCGCCGTAGTGCGGCCAACGCGATCAGGGCGCACCGCGTTCCCACACTCAACGCATCGGTAGTCGGGATCGGTCTGCCGGACTCGCCGAGCCTCGTCTCGCAACATCACCGCCTGGTCAACATCGACGGCTGAGCCATTCAGGTTGCAAACAATCGTCATCGGCATCGGAGTCGACTCGCGGAGGAAGAATGCCCCGCATTCTGCACGAAGCGTATGGGCACGGGCCGCCTCCCACCAGAAGGCCGACTGGCTGTGACTTTCTAGGGAGTTTCCCTGGGTTTTCGCGAAATTTCGTGATTCTCAATGTGGGGATTTCCTTGCTGCTGCGTTAGTAAGACCGGCCTCAAAAGAACCTCGCAGGGGAAACCCAGACACATTCATCCTCAACCCCGGGCCGGTTGAAAGATGACCTATGAACAGCGAAAAGCGCGCCGCCCAAATGGCACAGGCGCAACCCAAGGGCTACATGCGCCAGTATGAGCTCCTGATGATCCTTCCCTTCAGCGCCGCAACCCTGTGGCGCAAGGTCCGTGCGGGAACCTTCGTGCAACCGGTGAAGTTCTCGGAACGCGTGACGGCGTGGAACCGGGCCAAGGTGCAAGAGTGGCTCGACGCGCAGGAGGCAGCATGAAGCGCGAGCAGAAGCAAACGTCGTTCCAGATCCTGCGCATGGGTCCTGGCCTCAGCGTGGGAGACATGCCCACGATGCCTCGCCGGGACGTCTCGCACATCGAGTTGGCCCGGTACGAGCGCGAACACGAAGATCCCTGCGCGCCTGATCCCTTCTTCGATGACATGGCTGAACATTGCGCCGAGATTGTGTACGTGCACAACCTCAAGCTCTCCAGCGTGCGCGGCTCTCCCGAACACAAAGAACTCCAGCGCCGCATGGGCCGTTCCGTGCACAAGATTGTTGGCGAGGCGACCTTCGACTTCTTCGACCAAAGCCGTGGCTCGCTTGGACCGCGGGGTTACATGCTCGAACCCGGCATTGCGCCGGGCATCGACGGCGAGGCAATCTGGGCCTGCTATTGGACTGTGCACGCCTTCAAGATGCTCGCGCAAGAAGCCGGCGACGACGCAATCGAGTTGGTCGGCCGGTATATCCAAGCGCTCTACGGCTGGTGGAGCCTGGTGCGTGAGCACGGGCTTGCGGAAGTTAACGCTGTGTTATGCGAATGCTCGCAGGTCGCCGCGAGCGCACGGGACGCTGCATGAACACGAACCACAACTTGTCCCCTGGACTCAACCTGCAGGCCGATGAGGGCAACGATGCGCCCGTACTCCTGATGGTCGAGCGCGACGACACCAATGTCGGCCCGACGGCACTACCCCTGCACCGCCCCCGCTTCGCGCCCTACACCACGACCGAGTTCGGCCTCTTTCCTGAGGCTGAATGCGCCATCGAGGGCGTGCTCCCGGCGCAGGGGATCGCGTGCGCCTTCGGCCCCGCAGGCGTCGGCAAGAGCGTGCTGATGGCGTCGATGATCCACTCGCTCGGCACCGGGCAGCCTTGGTTCGGTCGCGAGGTCACCCCCTGCGTCGTCTGGAGCGTCGTGCTGGAAGGCCACGCCGGCCAACGCAACCGGATGCTCGCCATCGAGAAGCACGTCGGCCAGCGCCTGCCCAAGACGACCAAGTTCGTCTTCAACGACCTGCGCCTGACCCAGCCGGAAGACGTGGCCGAACTGGCGGACCGGATCAGGAAGAACGGTGGCGCCGACGTGATCTTCATCGACACGCTGGCCTGCGCCATGGCCGGCGGTGACGAGAACTCGTCGCGCGACATGGGGCTGGCGATCGCGGGGGCGAAGGAACTCCAGCGCGCGACCGAGGGGCTGGTGGTGCTGGTCCATCACACCGGCAAGGACGCTTCGCGCGGCCTGCGCGGGCACTCCTCCCTGAACGCTGCCCTCGACGCCTGCATCGAGGTCAAGCGCCACGAGGACTACCGCTCCTGGAAGCTGGTGAAGTCGCGTGACAGCGAGGACGGGGTGCAGGGCGCCTTCCTGCTGGAGCCGGTGGAGGTACGGATCGACAGCAAGGGGCGCCCGGTGAACTCGATCGTGGTGGTGCCGACCGACCTGCCCGAAGAGCCCGAGCGCGCCAACGCGCCGGCCCACAAGAACCAGAGCATCGCGCTGACCTGCCTGCAGGCCCACTTCGAGATGCAGGAGGTCGCCGAGGACTCCGACATGGTCAGCATCGACCGTACCGTGGCCATCGAGGTGGTCAAGGAGGTCATGGACGCCGGCCCCCGCCACCGCAAGCAGCGCGCTGCCGAAGCCATCGACGGCTTGGTGAAAGGCGGCTTCTTGGTCGAGATCGGCGGGCAGCTCAGTCTGCCCGCCGACGCCGAGGACGACTGACCCCACCTCCCGCCCGGCCTGCACCCCCACGGCGCGGACCGGGAACGGGATTCGGGAATCGACCTGCACCGGTACCAGCGGCGCACCCCGGCTCCCCCTCCTGGTTCCGCCCTTGGGGGCGCTCCGGGCGGGATGTTCTACCTACCCACCGAACACATGGAACTGCAATGAACACCAATCACGAACACACCGAAGAACGCACGCGCAAGGAAGCGCGCTACGCCGTGGAACACCACCTCCCGGGTGGGCGCATCGAGGTCGCCAGTGCGCGCTCGCGCCGCAAGCTGCTGATCGAGCCCGGCTCTGCCGTCTCCCTGCAAGGTGCCCTCCTTCACCTCGTCGGGCTGCCTCGGGCCATGAACGCCACGATCAACCGGATGTTCTGCGGGCGCTGGGACCCGGCCACGCGCACTTGGACGGTCCCGAAGTCCAAGGGGGTTGCGCTGCGCGCCTACCTGGCCGAGCACTTCTGATCGCGCCATCCCGCCTCGGATGATCTGAACTGGGCGGCACGGGTGTCTCCAGCCCATTCCCGCCCGGTTCGCTCCCCTAGGACGTGGACCAGGAACGGGAGCCGGAAAGCACTCGACGCCATCCTCGGCAGCACCCCTCCCGCTTCCCGCTCCCGGTCCTCGCTCTGGCAGGCCGGTCTGGGCGGGAATCCAGTGAGGTACAACTCGGGCCAGCACAGAACCCACTGCCATGAACCTTCTGCTCTCGATTCCCCTCCTGCTGCTCGTCACCCACGCGTGGGCCGCTCCACCCGTCTACCGCTGCGAGAACGCCGGCAAGGTCAGCTACTCCGACTCGCCGTGCGTCGGCGCCAAGGTCATTGACGCGACGCCGAACGAAGGTGTCGACAAGATGTCGGGCAAGTCACGCAAGAGCACGGAGCTGCAGCGCACCGAGCTGAACCGCTCGATCGACGACGCACTGAAGCCACTGACCGGCAAGTCGCGCGAAGAGATGGACGTGTTGCGACGCAGGGTCAAGCTGCAGCCCCGCGAGCAGGGCGAGTGCCGCCAACTGGATAGTCACTTGCCTGAGCTGGAGTTAGCTACGCAGCGCTACACCGGCAACGCGAAGGCCCAAGCTGACGTGGCGCTGTACCAAGCACGCAAGCGGTACTTCGACCTCGGGTGCTGAGTGGCGGCAACGTCCCCCGGCACCTCGAAGCGCACTTACGCAAGGACGTGCGCGCAGGCGGCACGAGCCCGAGCTCTCGGAGGCTCTGCCGGCGCAAGCTGGAGTCGCCAAGTCGAATCGGAGCGCTGCGCCGTGACGACGCGTCGCGCGGGAACATGGGGTACCTCCCCCACCCTGCGCGTTCCCGGCCCGCTCAGGCGGTGATGTCAAATGGCTCCAGCGACCAGCGGTAGTCCAGCCGGCTCGCGTGGCGCGGGTGGCCGGTCGCCGTGAGCTCACCGAACCGCCGCCAACTGGGCGCGTACTTCGCGAGTCGCTCGTAGAGCTGGTCTCGCGACCGCAGGAAGAAGGCGTGGTAGACCACAGGCTGGCCCCACGCCGCCCAGATGACAGGCTCGGCCTGCTCAGCGACAACAGCCTCGATCTGATTGAGGTTAGCGTCGAAGGCGGCCTTGTCGATCTTGGCCGGCAGGGTGCGGTAGTCGGTGGCGCGAACCGGGCACAAATTCAGCATCAGGAAACCGTCAAACCCGGCGAGCTTCGCGACCTTCTCCACCCGCGTGACGGTGGGGTCAAGGCGCTCCTGCGTCGCCGTGCTCGGATTCAGACCGATGGTGAATAAGGGACGCCGGCCGCTCTTGCCGAGGGTGTAGCGCCACTGGTCGCCGTGGTCGCTGCTGTAGATGTCGTACATGGGCGCTCCGCTCGATCAGGACTTCGCTGCGAGCTGCTTCGTGCGCGCCTCGGTCAGTCGGGCCTTGCAGCCGGCGACCTCCAAGGCCATGGCGGAGCCGCCGGCGATGTCGCCCTTGCTGTCCGCGCTGATCTTGGCCTCGCTGCAGGCGGAGTCGCGGGTCTTGATCCACGCTCGCTGCTCATCGCGAAGGGCGTTCTTGCCAGCCTCCGTCGTCGCAGAACGGGCGTTCTGGTACGCCGCGTTAAGGGCCTTGTCTGCAGTCTGCAGGTCCGCCTCGGCGTCACCCCGCGGATCGGACGCGCTGGCGCTCGGCGGCGGTGGCTCCGCCGTGGTAACTGCAGGAGCCACCGGCTGCGCGACGACCGGGCTGCCTGAGCTGTCCTTACCGGCCTCCGCGAGCCTGGCTTGCTTCGCCTCGTTCATAAAGGCGACCCCCAGACCTGCGAGGCCCGCCGAGTAGGCGTCGGTGCCCCGCGCGGAGACGCGGAAGCCCTTACCGTCGTCGGTGGGCTGGACGGTGTACTTGACCGAGCCACGCAGTTCCTTGCCGCTGACCTTGAGATTCGGGTCGCGATCCATGGCGGCGCGCAGGGACATGCTGCCGGTGTCGATGTCCTGGGTGGCGGTGCCAACGAGGCTGGCCTCGCAGGTCGGGCGACCGCCCTTCTCGGCCGGCACGGTGGCGATCTCGCTGACGTCCAGGCTGAGTCGTGGCTTCACGAGGGCGATGATCTCCCTGCCGTCCTGGACGGACCACTTCCGCGCGATGGCTGCCTCGGCGCCCTCCCACACGAGTTGTTCGAGGGTCGTCTTCACCTCAGGGGCCGAGCAGCTGATCTCGCTGCCGGAGGAACAGGCGCTGAGCGCCAGAAGTACCGTGGTGGCGCCGCACCATGTCACACGTCGAACCATCATCCCAACTCCTTTCGATTAAGCAAGACTGTTGCCTTGACATCCTGAGTTGGGATATTCTAAAACGGGATGTACGTTCGCCCGCGTGTCACGCGGCCTGCAATCCCCACCGTACAAGAAGCTCCGCCGGCTTCTTGCACAGGCACGCACCGACTCGGGACTGACCCAGGCTCAGGTCGCTGATCGTATGAAGCGTCCTCAATCGTTCGTATCGAAGTACGAAAACGGGGAACGTCAGTTGGACGTGATCGAGTTCGTGGCAGTGTGCAAGGCGATAGGCGTGTCTGCCCCAGAGTTACTGACGCAACTTACCTAAAAGGGAACAAGAATGCCGAGCACTAAATGTTGAGTGAAATGTCCGCCTCCACTGGAACGACCAACTGCGACCATCACCAACAGTGAAAGAACAATGAATTCATACTCGTTCTGGAATAACAAGGGCGGCGTCGGCAAGAGCTTTCTATGCTTCATCGCAGCGTGCGAATATGCATACCGTCATCCCGACACTGACATCTACGTCATCGATCTGTGCCCGCAAGCAAACGTCTCCGAGACCCTGCTTGGTGGTCTTCGAACCAGCCCACGCCCCATGAGCAGGCTACTTGCAGACACGCCGCGGCGCACCATTGCAGGATACTTGGAAGAGCGACTCAGCTCTCCCTTCAGGATGATCGACGATATCGAAAGATTCGTGTCACAGCCCAGCAAGTTCAATGGTTATATTCCAAAGAACTTGTTCCTGATCTGTGGGGACAATCTCCTTGAGCTTCTGTCAGAGCCGATTCGCCAGGCGTCACAGCTAGCGCTGCCTAACGACGCCTGGGCGCGGACTCAAAATTGGATTCGCGATCTTTGCACTTCGCTCGAAGATCGATCCGCCCCTCGAAACGCAACTTTCGTCATCGACTGCAACCCTAGCTTCGCGATCTACACGCAGCAGGCGCTGGTCGCTTCCGACGCTCTCGTCATTCCATACACTGCCGACGATAGTTCACGCAGGGGAATCGAGAACGTCATCGCATTGTTGTATGGCGTGGCCGATGCCCGGATGTCGGGGTACGCAAAGCTGAGCTTCGCGCAGAAAGCGCGTGACGAGAATGTGAGCACACCGAAGGTCCACACTTTGGTTAGCAACAGGCAAACGCTCTACGACGGGAAGCCGAGCAAAGCCTTTGAAGCTCTGAGCAAGACCATCAAGTCGACAATTGACGGCATCCACAAGAAGAATCGATCCCTTTTCTCGTTTCCGACGAAGCTCCCAAGCGGCGAAGTAGTGAATATTCCTGACTATCACGGCGCCTCCATCGTCGCCGCAGCCAACGGAGTGCCAATACATCGCTTGAAGGCGGGCCCGCACGACGTTGCAGGCGATCGAGTGCAAATCAATCCTGAACCGCTTCATCGGTATACCCAGGCTCTGCGGACGTTTGTCGCGAGACTCTGATGACATCGAAGGCGCAGGCGGAGTTCTTGCGAGCTCGCGAGGCGGCACGCCTACTTATCAGCGCCGCGTCGGCGAAACCAAATAATCGCGTCACGATGGAGGCGCACCGCGCGACGTGCCTTCATGCTGCTCTCGCCATGCTTGTTGCGTCGTGGGAAGCGTACTTGGAGCGACTTGTCAAAGAGGCACAGGCGGCTCTTGTCGATCCGGCTCATGTTCGAGCCTCGGCAGTGCTGTCTTTGCTCACTTCGATAAGCAACGCCGAGATAGGCAGGTTCAATACGCCCAACGCCGAGAACTCGCGGCGGCTGCTGATGACTCATCTCGGCTATGACCCGATAAATGATTGGCATTGGCCGGGAGGCGGGTTAAGCGGCCCTCAGACTCGTGATCGGCTCGATGAAATTCTGAGAATCCGTCATAGCTTTGCACACGGTTTCTCTATCCCCACGAATATCCTGTGGGCGAGACATAGAAATGCGCCGGGTCGGCTGAGCATAGGGGCACTCAGATCGGTCGACCGATTTCTCTCACATATGGTGCGCACTACTGATAGCTGCACATATATCCACCTAACGACTGCGTTCGCGCTCGCAAATCCGTGGTAGGAATTCTCTTCGATTGGGCCACACCGTCTCACACAGTCGCACCGCCGGCGGATGGGTGAAAAGATGGGTAAGGATATCGAACCGGCCGAGCGTCGATGAGGGACATCGACAACTGGCGGAGAGTGTGAGATTCGAACTCACGGACGCTTTCACGTCGGCAGTTTTCAAGACTGCTGGTTTAAACCACTCACCCAACTCTCCGGAACCGTCGATTTTATGCTGACGCTGGCCCTTCAATCCTCGGGCAAGAAAAGCGTCTGAAGGTCGCTCAAAAAATCCAGCCCGCGTTCGGTGGGCCACACGCGGTGCAGATCGCGGGCGATGAGGCCCTTGCGCTCGGCTTCTTCCAGGCCTTTTTGAATGCTGGTCATGGCAAGGCCGGTGCGCTCGCTGAACTGGGGCAGCGTAAAGCCTTCTTTCAGGCGCAGCGCGTTGAGCATGAACTCGAACGGCAGGTCGGCCAGCGCAACCTCATCGCTTTGCGACACGGCCATGCCGGCACTGGCGTTTTGCATGTACAGGCGCGGCTCCCTGTAACGCACCTGGCGCACGATGCGGTGCGCAAAGCTCAGCTTGCTGTGGGCGCCGGCGCCAATGCCAAGGTAGTCGCCAAACTGCCAGTAGTTGAGGTTGTGCGCGCAGGTGTGGCCGCTGCGCGCATAGGCAGAAACCTCGTAGCGGGCCATGCCGCTGGCAGCGGTTCGCTCGGTAATGCGGTCGAGCATGGCGTAGGCCAGATCATCTTCAGGCAGTGCGGGCGGAAACTTGGCGAACCAGGTGTTGGGCTCAATGGTGAGGTGGTACACCGATATGTGCGGCGGCGCGAGGGCCAGCGCTTGGCTCAGGTCGGCGTCCAGGCCCTCGATGGTCTGGCCCGGCAGGGCGTACATCAGGTCGAGGTTGAAGGTGTCGAACGCGCTGGCGGCCTCTTCCACTGCGGCAATGGCCTGGGCGCGGTCGTGCACGCGGCCGAGGGCTTTCAGGTGCTCGTCGTTAAAGCTTTGCACGCCCACTGAAAGGCGGGTTACGCCGGCGCTGCGGTAGGCGCGAAAGCGGTTGCGCTCGAAGGTGCCGGGGTTGGCTTCAAGCGTTATTTCGCACTCGGGCGCGAGCTTGAGGCGGGCGCGCACATCGCCCAGCAGGCGGTCGATGGCCTGGGGCGAAAAGAGGCTGGGCGTTCCGCCGCCGATGAATATGGTGTGAACGGTGCGGCCCCAGATAAGGGGCAGCGCGGCGTCCAGGTCGGCAATGAGCGCATCGAGGTACGCCGCTTCAGGAATGCCTTCGGCCTCGGCCTCGCTGGTGGCGCGCCACTCGTGCGAGTTGAAGTCGCAGTAAGGGCACTTGCGCAGGCACCACGGCAAATGAATGTAGAGCGACAAGGGCGGCAGCGCGGCCAGTTGCAGCGGGCCGGGCCGCATCCAGTGCAGCACGTCGTTGGCCTGCGGGGCGCCCGCGGCCTGCGCCGGCTGAATGGGAAACACGGTGGCCATTGAATTCAGTCAGTCAGCCAGTCAGAACCAGCGTTCGCGCATCAGCGCGAGCATGGCCTTTGCCGCCTGGCCCCTGTGGCTGTTCGCGTTTTTTACCTCGGGCGGCAGTTGGGCAAAGGTTTTGCCAAAGCTGGGCAGGTACATGACGGGGTCGAACCCGAAGCCGTTGTCGCCAATGGGGGCCTGGGTAATTTCGCCGACCACGCGGCCTACGGCGATGAGCGGCTCGGGGTCGTCGTGGCCGCGCAGCGCAACCAGGGTGCTGACGAGCGCGGCGCGGCGGTTGGCCACGCCGTTCAGCTGCTCGAGCAGGGCCTTCACGTTGTTGGCATCGCCCTTGGCGTAGCCGAACTGAGTGGCATAAAACGCGGTGTCGACGCCGGGCAGGCCGCCGAATGCATCAACGCACAGGCCGGCGTCGTCTGCAATGGCGGGCAGGCCGGTGGCGGCGCTGGCATGGCGCGCCTTGGCCAAGGCGTTTTCTACAAAGGTGCGAAACGGCTCTTCGGCCTCGCCCACGCCCAGTGCCGATTGGGGCACGAGCGTGACCGACAGCTCTGCAAACAGCTGCTGAAGCTCGGCCAGCTTGCCGGCGTTGTTTGATGCCAAGACCAGTTGCATTGCCGCCATTGCTTATTTAGCGAGCAACGCCTGCTGCTGCATGACGATGAGTTCGCCAATGCCCTTTTCGGCCAGGCCGAGCAGGATGTTCATCTCGTCGCGCGAAAACGCCGCGCCTTCGGCGGTGCCCTGCACTTCGACAAAATGGCCGGCGCCGGTCATCACCACGTTCATGTCGGTGTCGCAGGCGGAGTCTTCGGTGTATTCCAGGTCGAGCAGCGGAGTGCCGCCGACGATGCCGACAGAAATGGCGGCCACGTGGCCCCGGATGGGCGTTGCGGGAATGGTGCCTGCGGCCAGCAGCTTGTTGACGGCGTCTTGCGCGGCAACAAAGGCGCCGGTAATGGCGGCAGTGCGGGTGCCGCCGTCGGCCTGCAGCACGTCGCAGTCGAGGTGAATGGTGCGCTCGCCCAGGGCGGCCAGGTCGAACACGGCGCGCATCGAGCGGCCGATAAGGCGCTGGATTTCTTGCGTGCGGCCGGTCTGCTTGCCCTTGGCGGCTTCGCGGCTGCTGCGGGTGTGGGTGGCGCGCGGCAGCATGCCGTATTCGGCGGTTACCCAGCCTTCGCCGCTGCCCTTTTTGTGCGGGGGCACGCGCTCTTCAACGGAGGCGGTGCACAGCACGCGGGTCTGGCCGAATTCGATGAGCACCGAGCCTTCAGCGTGAATGGTGAAACCGCGGGTCATGCGAACGGGGCGCAGCTGGTCGGCGGCACGGCCGCCGCTTCGTGTGAAAGCAGTCATTTTTTTAGAGGTATGTAAGAAACAAAAGCGGAGGCAGCTCCGCGAGCCGAAGCAGCCGTGGAATCAGATTTTCTTGGCTGCAGAACGGCGAATGGCTTCGTTGATTTCGGCAATAGAGCGCTCGATGGCGTCTTCGTCCATGTCGTCGATCTCGCCGTCGGAGGGCATGCCGGCCTGAATGGTGGAGGCAAACACGCCGTCGTCGATGGTTTCGGTCGAAACGCCGCGGTCTTCGCGCTTTGAATCGGACATTTCCCATTCGAGCGCAATGAGCGTGACGTTGTCGCTGTGGGCGCCGCCCTTGCGAAGCGCCATTTCGGCCAGGTCTGGCGCGGCGTCGGACACGGGCTTGTCGGAAGACAGGGTGTGCACGATGACGGCGTCGTCGAGCACGCCCCACACACCGTCGGAGCACAGCATGATGCGGTCGCCGCGCTGCAGTTGCAGCGGGGCAGAAATATCGAACAGCGGCGTGGTCGGCGAACCCAGGCAGGTGAGCAGCAGGTTGCGGTTGACGGGCATGTCGGAGCCGTGGGGGCGCGGGCGCTCGGCATGCGAATGGTCGCGCGTGCGGGTGAGCAGGCGGCCATCGCGCACCACGTAAAGGCGCGAGTCGCCGCAATGCATCCAGGTGGCCGTGGTGCCCTGCAGCAAGGCTGCAACCACGGTGGTGCGGGGCGTGTCGAGCATGGCCTTGTTGCTGGCGTACCGCATGATCTGCTGGTGCGCCGCCATGGCCGATTCCGCCAAGAAGGCCTTCACGTCCTTGACGGTTGGGCGGGCTTCGCGCTGATACAGCGCGGCAATGGTCTGCAACGCAAGCTGGGCCGCAACCTCGCCCTCGGGGTGGCCGCCCATGCCGTCGGCCAGCACAAAAAGGCCGGACTCCCGCGTGTAGCAATAGCCCATGCGGTCTTCGTTCTTGAGGCGGCCGCCTTTGCGGCTGACCTGGAATACCGAGAATTTCATGCCGGACGGGTGGTAGGTGCCGCGGCCCTGGGCAGGGCCTTCTTGTCGAAGGAGCGGATGTTGTCGAATGAAAGCCGCACCTTCTCGCCCACGGTGAGCTTGGTGTAGCGCCGCTCGCCTTCGCGGCTGAGTTCTTTTTGAAGCGCAAAGACCGATTGCGGACGGGAAAGCGGGTCGAGCGACATGCACCATTCAACCACTTCGATGAGGTTGTCGGAGTACACGCCGCGCAGGCGCGACAGCGACAGGCTGAGCCGGTCTTTCTCGATGCGGCGCGGCGCGTCGTTGGGCGGGTAGCCCTGCATGCAGGCGTAGATGCAGGCGCCAATGGCGTAGATGTCGGTCCAGGGGCCCATGGACGAGTCGCGCCGGTACATCTCGGGGGCGGCAAAGCCGGGCGTGTACATGGGGCGGATGAAGATGCCCTCTTTGCTGAGCACTTCGCGCGCGGCACCAAAGTCGATCAGCACGGCGCGGTCTTCGTCGGTAACAAAGATGTTGGCGGGCTTGATGTCCAGGTGGAGCATCTTGTACTGGTGCACGATGCGAAGGCCGCGCAGAATTTCATCGAAAAGCGAGCGGATGGTCGATTCGCGGAAGACCTTGGGCCGTTTCAGGTCGCGCGCGGTCACCACAAAGTCCTGCAGGGTGGCGCCCTCCAGGTAGTTCATGACCATGTAGACGGTTTCGTTCTCTCTAAAGAAGTTGAGAACGCTGACCACCGAGGCGTGCGAGATTTGCGCGAGCGAGCGCCCTTCCTCGAAAAAGCTCTTCAGGCCGAGCCGGTAGAGCGAGAGCTTTTCGGGCGCGACCTCGGGTGTGAGCTCGCCGGGGCCGCGGGTTGCCAGCGAGGAAGGCAGGTATTCCTTGATGGCAACCTGCTGTCCGCTGGGGTCGATGGCGAGATAGACGACGCCAAACCCGCCTGCTGAAAGCCGGCGAACGATGCGGTAACCGCCAATGACCGTATCGGGCAGCAGGGGCGAAGGCTTGACCTTTGACATAATCCGGGAGTTTCGCCCGAAGGCGATGGTGCGGCAAGCGAACGCCATGCCGACGCCTCGGTGCATACAGCAAAAACCACAGTGAGGCGCAATGCCAGTTTACAGCATGACCGGCTATGCCAGTGGCCAGAACGGCCCCGTTGGCAGCCACTCCGAAGCCGAAGCACGGCCTACCGCCGCAGGCCGACTCGGGGTCGAAATACGCTCGGTCAACAGCCGCTTTCTCGACCTCACCTTCAAACTGCCCGAAGAACTGCGCCAGCATGAAACCGCGCTGCGCGAGCTGCTCACGGGCAAGCTGAAGCGCGGCAAGGTCGAAGTGCGGGCCGCCATCGAAAACACGGCCCAGGGCGGCATTGCCGAGCCCTCGGTCAAGCTGCTGCAGCGGCTGAACGGCGTGCAAGACGGCATCAAGGCCTGGCTGCCGGGCGCCCGCGAACTCAGCGTGGCCGACGTCTTGCGGCTGGCCGGCGGCGACGGCACCACCCGCGGCGACTGGGGCAGCGACCTGCTCGACGTGGCCGGCAAGGCGCTGGAAGCGCTGATGTCCGCCCGCCAACGCGAAGGCGCCCGGCTCGCCAAGATGCTGGAAGCGCACCTGGCCCAGCTGCGCACGCTGGTCGAACAGGCCGGCCCGCTGATTCCTCAACTGGTCGAGCAGCAGCGGGCGCGCTTCCTGGAACGCTGGCAAGAGGCCATGGGCCTGACGGGCGGCACCCTGCCCGAGGCCGCGCAAGACCGGGCGCTGAACGAGGCGACGGCTTTTGCGATTCGCATCGACGTGGCGGAAGAGCTCACGCGCCTCAATTCGCACCTGGACGAGATCGAGCGGCTGCTCAAGAAGGGCGGCGAAATCGGCAAGCGGCTGGACTTCTTGATTCAGGAACTGCACCGCGAGGCCAATACACTGGGCTCCAAGTCCGCAGCGCTGGAGCTCACCCGCATTGGCGTGGACATGAAGGTGCTGATCGAGCAGATGCGCGAACAGGTACAAAACATCGAATGAGCGAGCGAATGGACTATCCGGGCAACATTTTTGTGGTGGCGGCACCCAGCGGTGCCGGCAAATCGAGCCTGGTCAAAGCGCTCATGGAGCTGGACACGGCCGTTCAGCCCTCGGTTTCGCACACCACCCGGCCACCGCGCGGGCAAGAAAAGCACGGCCGGGAGTACTTTTTCACCTCGCCGTCGGAGTTCGACGCCATGATTGCCGCGGACGGCTTCGTGGAATGGGCCCATGTGCACGGCCACCGGTATGGCACCTCCAAAAAGGCCATTGAAGAGCGAATTGCCCAGGGGGCGGACGTCATTCTGGAAATCGACTTCCAGGGCGCGATCCAGATCCGCAAGACCTTTGCCAACGCGGTCATGATTTTCATCCTGCCGCCAAGCTGGGAAGAACTGCGCTCCCGGCTGGAGCGGCGCGGCGAAGACAGTGCCGCCGTCATCGAGCTGCGGCTCAAGAATGCCGCCGAAGAGATGGCCCGGGCGGGGGAATTCGACTTCGTTATAATCAACGAGTTATTTGAGCGCGCGCTTTTCGATCTCAAGGCGATCGTCCACGCTCAGCGGCTTCGGTACTCTGCACAACGCCGCGCACGTGCCGACACATTTGCCGCACTGAACATCCCCTGATTTCCTGCTCACTGACCGAAAGATTCTCATCATGGCCCGCATCACCGTCGAAGATTGTCTGCTTCAGATCCCCAACCGCTTCCAGCTGGTTCTGGCCGCCACCTACCGTGCGCGCATGCTGAGCCAAGGCCATGCGCCCAAGATCGAAAGCAAGAACAAGCCCGCCGTGACCGCCCTGCGCGAGATCGCCGAAGGCAAGATCGGCATTGAAATGCTCAAGAAGGTGCCGGGCTGATCTGACGCAGCCCTGCAACGAAAAGGCACCGCAAAGCGGTGCTTTTTTTACGTCTGGACGCGTCCATACAGCGGTCACGCTAAAGTGGTAGCCATGAGTGCGGTTGCCAAACATCAGTCCCATGCCCCTTCGGGCACGCCAAAGCCGAGCCCGGCGGCGCTGAATGCGGCCGCCGCAAGCTTTGCCGCGCTGACGGCCAGGCTCGATTACCTGAGCCCCGAGGACACCGAGCTGGTCCGCCGCGCCTACCGCTTTGCCGACGAGGCCCACTTGGGCCAACTGCGCAACAGCGGCGAGCCCTACATTACGCACCCGATTGCCGTGGCGGCGCAATGTGCCGAATGGAAGCTCGACGCGCAGGCCCTGATGGCCGCCCTGCTGCACGACGCCATCGAGGATTGCGGCGTTACCAAGCCCGAGCTGATCGAGCGCTTCGGCGCCCCGGTTGCCGAGCTGGTCGACGGGCTCACCAAGCTGGACAAGCTGCAGTTCAACACGCGCGAAGAAAACCAGGCCGAATCGTTCCGCAAGATGCTGCTGGCCATGGCGCGCGACGTGCGCGTCATTCTGGTGAAGCTGGCCGACCGCACGCACAACATGCGCACGCTGGACGATGCGCCGCGCGAAAAATGGGCTCGCATCTCGCGCGAAACGCTCGAGATCTATGCGCCCATCGCGCACCGTCTCGGCCTGAACCAGACGTATCGCGAACTGCAAGAGCTGTCGTTCCGCCACCTGAAGCCCTGGCGCTACGCCACCTTGTCCAAGGCCGTGGCCAAGGCGCGAGGGCGCCGGCGCGACCTGATCCAGAAGGTGCAGAAAGAGGTCGAGACCGCCTTCTCGGCCGCCGGCATGACGCTGCGGATTGCTGGGCGCGAGAAAACGCTCTATTCCATCTACCGCAAGATGGAAGAAAAGCACCTGAGCTTTGCCCAGGTGACCGACATCTATGGTTTTCGGCTGATCGTGCCGAACGTGATCGCCTGCTACACGGGCCTGGGCATCCTGCACCAGATGTACAAGCCGCTGCCGGGCAAGTTCAAGGACCACATCGCCATTGCCAAGCTCAACGGCTACCAGTCGCTGCACACCACGCTGGTGGGCCCGGCGGGCGTGAACGTGGAGTTTCAGCTGCGCACGGAGGCCATGCACGTGGTGGCCGAATCCGGCGTGGCGGCGCATTGGCTCTACAAGGCCGCGGAGCCGAATGCGGCAAGCAACGACCGGCTCGGCACCAAGTGGCTGCAGTCGCTGCTCGACATCCAGGACGAAACCCGCGACGCCGCCGAGTTCTGGGACCACGTCAAGGTCGACCTGTTTCCCGATGCGGTCTACGTGTTCACGCCCAAGAGCCAGATTTTGGCGCTGCCGCGCGGCGCCACGGTGGTCGACTTTGCCTATGCCATTCACAGCAACATCGGCGACCACACCTCCGCCGCGCGCATCAACGGCGACCAGGTGCCGCTGCGCACTGAACTGAAGAACGGCGACGTGGTCGAGGTGATTACCGCGCCCGTGTCGACGCCCAACCCGGCCTGGCTGGGCTTTGTGCGAACCGGACGCGCGCGCTCCAAGATCCGCCATTATTTGAAGACGCTGGCGCACGCCGAATCCGAAGGCCTCGGCGAAAAGCTGCTCGCGCAGGCGCTGCGTGCCGAAGGCCTCAGCAAGTTGCCGGCCGACGATGCCGAGCATCAGGCGCTGTGGGAAAAGCTGCTGCGCTTTACCGGCAACCGCACCCGCGCCGAGCTGCTGACAGACATCGGCTTGGGCAAGCGAATTGCCAGCATCGTCGCCAAGCGGCTCGTGGCCATGCTCTCCGAACTGGGCGAGCGGCCGGATGCGCTGCTACTGAGCCGCGAGCGCTTCATTTCGCACGAAACCATTTCGCAGGGCGCCGTGACGCTGGACGGGAGCGAAAACTCCTCTGTTCGCTTTGCACTGTGCTGCCGTCCAATTCCGGGCGATGAGATCGTCGGCTACCTTGGGCACGGAGAAGGCTTGGTGGTGCACACCGAAAGCTGCGGCGTCGGCCAACGCCTGCGGCACAAGGACAGCGAGCGCTTTTTCGCAGTCGAATGGGCCGACGAGCCCACCCGTGCTTTCGAAACCGGCGTGGTGATAACCGTGCGCAACGACAAGGGCGTGCTGGCCCGCGTGGCCGCGACGCTGGCGGACGCCGAAGCGGACATCACGCACGTCGAAATGGCCGACGAAACGCCGCAGGATTCAACCGACCTGCGCTTTGTGATTGCCGTGCGTGATCGAAGCCATCTCGACGCGGTGTTGCGTGCGGCGCGGCGAACAGCGTCGGTGCTGACGGCCGCGCGGACGGTTCCCGCGCCCTGAAATTTCGCCTGAAGCAGCGGCGCGCTTACGCCGCAGTGCCTGAACCCGGAGCGGGATAGCTCACAGACAGCAACTCGACCTCATGCGTGCCGCCCGGCGTCACGAGCTTCACCACGTCGCCCTCGCGTGACTTGAGCAAGGCCCTCGCGATAGGCGAAATCCAGCTGACTTGCGATTGGGCGCTGTCCGCTTCGTCGATGCCCAGGATGGTCACGCTGCGTTCGTCGCCGGTTTCATCGGCATAGCGCACCGTGGCGCCAAAGAAAACCTGATCGCTGCCGTGGTGCACCGAGGGGTCGGTCACCTCGGCAATCTCCAGCCGCTTGGTCAGAAAGCGAATGCGCCGATCGATTTCTCGCAGGCGCTTTTTGCCGTAGAGGTAATCGCCATTCTCCGAGCGGTCGCCATTCTTGGCCGCCCAATGCACCGCCTCGACGACCTTGGGGCGCTCTTCGTCCATCAATTGCAGCAATTCGTCGCGCAGCCGGGCATATCCCGCTGGCGTGATGTAGTTCTTGCTTCCGCTGGGCAGCGCCGGGCCGGCGCTTTCGCCGCCGTCGTCGTCTTCGTCGGCGTCGGTTTCCTTGGTGAATGCTTTGCTCAAGGCAAAACCTCCGAATTTAAAAAGGCCCGCAACTTTCATTGCAGGCCTTCATGATGAAGTGCGGCGAACTCCTGAGTCGCCCGTTCAACATATTGTGCCCCGATCCTTGGGGGCGAGGCCTTGCGTACCGGGCCGGCTTGCTTCACCCCAGGTCGGAGCGCTTGCAGTCGAAAACCACGCTTTGTTCGACGGCGCGCAGCACGGGCACCTTGTTCACGAATGTCACGCCGGCGCTCATCAGGCGCCACTCCGTTGTCTTGAAGAGTTTGAAGAGGCTCGTGGTTTCGACCCCGACCGTCGGGATGGAGTTGAAGACATAGACGGGCTCACCGGACTGGCTTTCTTCCATGTTCACCAGGTCCGCTCTCAGCTTGCCCATGGTTTCCGTGTCTTTCGTCCTGGAGCGAACGACGTCCATGTTGACGGTGCGCGAGTGCTCGTCGATTGAAATCCTGCGGATCGAATTGAGGGACGAGGCGGTTCCGCTGTTTGCGCCCGGAATGCAGGTGATCTTTCCTGCCCAGACCGAACCTGTGGCCAAGGACAGCAAGAAAAGGAGCGGAAATGCGAGTCTTTTTGCGTGAGTACCCATGATTCACTCTAAGCCGTTTCCCCGGCCGGCAGGGTTCGACCTATGTCTTACGGACTAATTGTTACGGTATCGATAAACGTTAACATTTTCGTCTTCACGTGAAATAAGTCACATTCTTAATTCCCGAGGCTTGCTACTGATGAGTTGAACGGGAGAGAAGCTCCGAGCTCTATGGACTCTGGTGGGAAGCAATGGTCACTCAGGTCATTCATAACGCGACCATCACGTTGCAGTTGCCCTACGGTATGAGCGCCAGCGCCGAAGTCGCGGCGCTGCGGGCCGCGGGCATTCCGGTCGACGGGTTGGGCAATGCAACCTCGGGTTATCTGTTCGTGCGGACCACGGGCCGCGGCGACAACCGGACGAACACCTTTCGGTGGTTTGCCACAAGCATCGGCAGCGATCCCATCGATGTGACCACCTTGCCTGGGGGGCCCTCTCTGGCATGCCGATAGGCAAAAGAAAAAGGGTTAGGACACGTTGATGTCCTAACCCTTTAAGAGAGTGGTGCGGCTGGCAGGAATTGAACCCACGACCCCTTGGTTCGTAGCCAAGTACTCTATCCAACTGAGCTACAGCCGCACAGCTATCGATTATAGCATCCATTTTTGGCCCAAACCGGACCAGCTGAGAAATGAATGCAAGTGGTAGGCCGTGATGGGCTTGAACCATCGACCAACGGATTATGAGTCCGCTGCTCTAACCAACTGAGCTAACGGCCCACGAGAGACCCCGATTCTATTCGCCGTGCGCCTTACTTACGGTGGCTCAGCGCGTTGCTGACCAGGCGCGAGGTGATGTCGACGATCTGGATCATGCGCTCGTAAGGCATGCGCGTCGGGCCGATGACGCCCAGGGTGCCCACGACCTGCCCATCGACCTCGTAGTTGGCGCTGACGATGGAAAGCTCTTCGATCGGCACCACCTGGCTCTCGCCGCCGATGAAGATGCGCACGCCCTCTGCCTTGCTCGACACGTCGAGCAACCGCATGAGCTGCGCCTTTTGCTCGAACAGTTCGAAGGCGCGGCGCAGCTGGCCCATGTCGCTGGAGAAGTCGGTCACCGAGAGCAGGTTGCGCTCGCCGGAGATCACAACGTCGTCTTCCTGCGCTTCGGTAAGCACCTCGGAGCTGACCTTGACGGCCGCCTGCATCAGCGCCGCAATCTCGCCGCGCAGCTTTTCGACCTCGGACTGGAGACGGTCGCGCACCTGCTCGATGGTCAGCCCCGCATAGTGGGCGTTGATGTAGTTCGACGCCTCGACCAGTTGCGACTGCGAATAGTCGGCCTCGGGAAAGATCACGCGGTTTTGCACGTCGCCGTCCGGCGAGACGATGATCACCAGCAGCCGCCGCTCGGAAAGCTTCAGGAACTCGATCTGCTTGAACACTGACGCCCGCCGAGGCGCCATGACGACGCCCACGAACTGCGACAGGTTGGACAGCAGGCTGGCCGCGTTGGCTATCACCTTCTGCGGCTGGTCGGGCGCCAGGCTCGGCGCGCTCATCTGCTCGCGCTCGGCAGTGAGCATGGTGTCGACGAAAAGCCGGTAGCCACGGGCCGTGGGAATGCGGCCGGCGGAGGTGTGCGGGCTTGCAATCAGCCCCAGCGCCTCGAGGTCCGACATGACGTTGCGGATGGTCGCGGGCGAAAGGTCCAGCCCCGGCGCGCGCGACAAAGTCCGCGACCCGACCGGTTGGCCTTCGGCGATGTAACGCTCCACCAAAGTCTTGAGGAGCAACTTGGCACGGTCGTCCAGCATTGCAAGATTTTAGTGTTGTAATTTGTACATGACTTCCCGCTTTCGCAACGTCGCCCTGATCGGCAAATACCAGGCTTCAGGCGCCCGGGCGCAAGCGGACGCGCGCGACGGCGTCATGGAAGATATCGGCGCCTTCCTTGAATCGCAAGGGTGCACTGTTTTCGTCGAAAAATCCGCTGCTGCAGAGGCCGCTGCGGACGCCATCGCAGGCGGCCGCTACGAGGCGCTGAGCGTAGAAGAAATCGGGCAGCGCTGCGACCTGGGCCTGGTGGTCGGGGGCGACGGCACCATGCTGGGCATTGGCCGGCAACTGGCGTGCTACGGCATTCCGCTGATCGGCATCAACCGCGGCCGGCTCGGCTTCATCACCGACATTCCGCTCGACAACTACCAGGCCACGCTGATTCCCATGCTGGCCGGCGAATACGAAGAAGACCACCGCAGTCTCATGCATGCGCAGGTCATGCGCGACGGTGTGTCGGTTTTCGACGCGCTGGCAATGAACGATGTGGTGGTGAACCGCGACTCCACCTCGGGCATGGTCGAGTTGCGGGTTTCCGTGGGCCGGCACTTCGTGGCCAACCAGCGCGCCGACGGGCTGATCATTGCGTCTCCCACGGGCTCGACGGCGTATGCGCTGTCGGCCGGCGGGCCGCTGCTGCACCCGGCGGTGCCGGGCTGGGTGCTGGTGCCCATTGCACCGCACACCTTGTCGAACCGCCCGGTGCTGCTGCCCGACGCCGACGAGATCGTGATCGAACTGGTGTCGGGGCGCGGCGCCAGCGCCAATTTCGACATGCAGTCCTTGGCTTCGCTCGCCATTGGCGACCGGGTGGTGGTGCGGCGCTCCGACTTCCGGGTTCGCTTTCTGCACCCGCGCGGCTGGAGCTATTTCGACACGCTGCGCAAGAAACTACATTGGAACGAAGGGGGCTCCTGAGATGGCGCTGCGACGCATCGCACTGCGCGACTTCGTGATCGTGCGATCACTCGAACTCGACCTGTCCGCCGGTTTTACGGTGCTCACCGGCGAAACCGGCGCGGGCAAATCCATATTGATCGACGCGCTTCAGCTGGCGCTGGGCAATCGCGCCGATGCAGGCGCGGTGCGCGAGGGCGCCGAGCGCCTCGACGTGAGCGCTGAATTCGATGCCGACCCGGCCTTCGCGGCCTGGCTCGACGAAGGCGGATTCGAATCCGGCGACGCTCTGCTGCTGCGCCGCACGGTGGACCTGCAAGGCCGCAGCCGCGGCTGGATCAACGGCAGCCCGGCCACGGCCACGCAATTGCGGGAGCTCGGCGACCGCCTGCTCGACATTCACGGCCAGCATGCATGGCAAAGCCTGACGCGCCCCGAGGCCGTGCGCGGCCTGCTCGACGCCTATGCCGGCGTGCGCACCGATGCGCTCGACGCAGCCTGGCACGGCTGGCGGCAGGCGATCTCGGCGCTCGACAATGCGCGCTCCGCGCAGGATTCTCTGCAGCGCGAGCGCGAACGGCTGCAATGGCAGATTGCCGAAGTGATGAAGCTGGCGCCCGCCGAAGGCGAGTGGGAAGAGCTCTCGACCAACCACGCGCGCATCTCTAACGCGCAGGCGCTGATCGACGCGGCGCAGGGCGCAAGTCAGGCGCTCGAAGACGACGACAACGGCGCCCTGGCGGCGCTCTCGCGCGCGGTGACGCTGCTGCAGAACTGCGAGCACATCGAGCCCGAATTCCGCGCGCTCGGCGAAGTGCTGGCCTCCAGCGTGGCGCAGGCCTCAGACGCCGCGCATTCGCTGCACGGCTACCTGCGCGACGCAGAGGCCGATCCGCAGCGCCTTGCCGAACTGGACGAGCGCATGGGCTTGTGGATGTCGCTGGCGCGCCGCTACAAGCGCACGCCCGACGACCTGCCCGCGCTGCTGGCGGGATGGCAAGCCGAGTTGAAGGCGTTGGACGCACAAAGCGACCTCGAAGGCCTGGAGCGCGCCGAACAGGCTGCGCAGCAGGCCTACATGAAGGAAGCCAAGGCGCTCGCCAAGTCTCGCAAGCAGGCCGCACCGCGCTTGTCCGAAGCGGTCACACAAGCCATGCAGGGGCTGGGCATGCAGGGCGGCCGCTTCGAGGTCGAACTGCAGCCGCTCGCGCAGCCGGGCCGCGCCGGGCTCGAAGACGTCGCTTTTCTGGTGAGCGGCCATCCGGGCAGCACGCCCCGCCCCATCGGCAAGGTGGCTTCGGGCGGCGAGCTTTCCCGCATTGCCTTGGCCATTGCGGTCACCACGAGCCAGCTTGGCGCCGCGCAAACGCTGATCTTCGACGAGGTCGATGCCGGCGTGGGCGGCGCTGTTGCAGAGACCGTGGGGCGCCTCATGAAGCAGCTCGGGCGCGACCGCCAGGTTCTGGCCGTTACGCACCTGCCGCAAGTGGCTGCGTGCGCCGATCACCACCTGGTGGTGGCCAAGCGCCAGACGGCCGCGGCCGGCCAGGACGGCCCGCGCACCGAAAGCGGCGTTTCGCGCCTGGACGACGAGAACCGCGCCCGGGAAATCGCCCGCATGCTCGGCGGCGAGAAGGTTTCGCACACTTCGCTGGCGCATGCCCGCGAAATGCTGGGCCACAAGACGTCGGCGACGCTGTGATGAACCTCGATCTGGTGCTCATCACCGGCATGTCGGGTTCAGGCAAATCCGTCGCATTGCATGCACTGGAAGACGCGGGCTACTACTGCGTCGACAACCTGCCGCCCGAATTGCTGACGCCGTTCATCGCGCTGCAGCACGAACAGGAAGCCAAGCGCGTTGCCATTGCCATGGACGTGCGCAGCGGCGTGTCGCTGCCGATCGTCCCGCAGCAGCTCGAGGCGCTGCGGCACGACGGTGTTTCGCTGCGTTCGCTGTTTCTCGACGCCACCACCGATGCCCTGCTGCGGCGCTATTCGGAAACCCGTCGGCGGCACCCGCTGTCGCGCCAGGAGGGCCGCACCGACGCGCCCGAGCAGGAGCGCGCGCTGATACAAGCCATTGAACTGGAGCGCGAGCTGCTGGCCGACCTGCGCGACGGCGCCGACGTGATCGACACCAGCCTGATACGGCCGGCGCAGCTCCAGAGCTACATCAAGGCGCTGATCTCCGCGCCGCAAAGCGCGCTGACGCTGGTGTTCGAATCGTTCGCCTTCAAGCGCGGCGTGCCGCTGGACGCCGACTACGTGTTCGACGTGCGCATGCTCCCCAATCCGCATTACGTGCCGACCTTGCGGCCGCTCACCGGCCGCGACGCGCCGGTGGTCGAATGGCTGCGCGAGCACGAAGACGTGGCACGCATGTACGATGACATCGAGCAGTTTCTTTCGCGCTGGCTCGATGCGCTGGCGCGAGACCACCGCAGCTACGTGACGGTTGCAATCGGCTGCACGGGCGGCCAGCACCGATCGGTTTTCCTGGTCGAACAGCTGGCACGTGCCTTTGGCGCCCGTTGGGGTGCCCTCAAGCGGCACCGCGAACTCGACGCAATCTGAGCAGCTAGCCTGCGCTGCTTTCCAGCAGCTTGCGCATTGGCGCCGGCAACCCGAGCCGCCCCCACTCTTCCGCATCCACCCAGCGCGCGGTCTCGCCTTGCGGCTGGCCGCCCTGGAGCATCACCGGGTGAAGATGCAAGTCCTTGTGGGTCAGCACGTGCACAAAGGGCGGCAGGTCTTGCGCCTTGCGCTGCGCGGCCGGCGGCAGTGCGGCCAGCAGGTCTTCACGGCTTTCGAACACCGGCAGGCAATAGAGGCCGGCCCAGATCCCCTTGGCGGGACGCTTCTCAAGCCAGACGCGGCCTTGCGCGTCGCGCGCCAGCAGCGTCCAGAGCGACTGGGCACTGCGCTTGAGCTTGCGTGTCTTGACGGGATAGCGCTCCGGCTGGCCTTCGCGCAGGCCGGTGCAGATGCTGTTCACCGGGCAGATCATGCAGCTCGGTTTGCGCGGCAAGCAGACCGTGGCGCCCAGATCCATCACGCCCTGCGTGTAGCCCGCAATGGCTTCCTTCTGCCCGTCAGGCGGCAGCAGCTGCGTGGCCCGGTCCCAGAGCGCGCGCTCCTGCGCCGACGAAGACATGTCTCCGCCAAAGCCGAGCACGCGGGTCAGCACGCGCTTCACGTTGCCGTCGAGAATTGCCACGCGCTCGCCAAAGCAGAAGGCCGCAATTGCCGATGCGGTGGAACGGCCGATGCCCGGCAGGGTGGTGAGCTCTGCCGCGGTCCGCGGAAACTCTCCGCCGAAGCGCGCAACCACCTCCTGGGCGCAGCGGTGCATGTTGCGTGCGCGGCTGTAATAGCCCAGGCCGCTCCAGAGTCCGAACACCTCGTCCTCCGTACCGTCGGCCAGGGCCCGCACCGTAGGGAAGCGTTCGAGAAAGCGCGCAAAGTACCCGAGCACCGTCGAGACCTGGGTCTGCTGGAGCATGACCTCCGACAGCCATACGCGGTACGGATCGCGCGTGTTCTGCCATGGCAGCTCGCTGCGCCCATGGCTGCGCTGCCAGGCCACGACACGCTGCGCAAAATCAGCCGGCATGTGCAACTCCTGCGTTGCGCCGCCGGGCACCGGGCAATCAGGCTGCACGCAGTTCGCCGATGGCGGCCGCGGCGGCCGGTCTTCCCTGTTGCGCGATCATCGAAGTGAATTCCTGCAGCCGAAGATGCAGCTCGGCCAGGCTGCTCTCTTGCGCGGCAAGTTCGAGCAGGCGTTCGTCGAGGTTGCCGGCCGCATTCTGGATGCGCTCGATCGCCTCGATACGCTTGCTGAAGGTGCGGCGGCGCTCCTTCAGCTGCGCGTCGATCTGCGCGCTGGCACCCTTGCTCCAGCGTTCGACTTCGGTCATGGCCGCTTCGTTGACCAGCCGCAGCCGGCTGGCGAGTGCGCGCACCAGCTTGTCGCAGAAATCCGCCTGCGCCAGCCTCAGCAGATTGCCGACGCTCAGGTAATGAATGTGGCTGCGCTCGATCTGGCTCAGCTCCTGTTCGAAGCTCGTCAGGTCCGGCTCGGCGGGCGCCTGCAGGTTGAAGCCCTGTTCCGCGTTGAGCTGACGGAACGTGGCGTGCAGCATCGATTGAATCTCGGCCGTGGTGGCCTGCACTTCGCGCAGGTTGTTGCGCAATGAATCGAAGGTCTCGCCGTACACCTTGCGCACGTTGAGCTTGATGCCGGGGCGCTTGAGCGCGGTCGAAAGCCGCACCATGTCCTCCTTGAGCGCGGTGCGGCCGAGCACGGCATACACCTCGCGCAGCAACTTGCCCTGCACGGAGCGCAGCGCAAGGATGCGCGTGTTGCTGCCCTCGAACTCGTTCTGCTCCTGGTCGATGCGGGCGCGCATGTGGCGGATCACCGAAACGTTCTTGCCCCGCAGGCCCTGCAGTTCGAGCGCCTGCTCCGACAAGTCGCGCTGGCGCACCTTCAGGATGCGCTCGGCTTCGACACGCAATGCCACCATGCCGGCATCGACGGCAAGCCGCAGCATGGTTTCGCGCTTGCCGAGCACGCCCTCGGCGAGCAGCGTTTCGAGCGCCAGCAAACGGCTGGCTTCGAGCAGCCGCCCGTCGCGCTGGATTTTTGCCTGCAGGCCCTTTTGCGCCGACACCGGCAACACCTGCACGAGCGGCACCTCGAGAAACTTGGCCGCCACTTCACGCTGGCGCTCGATCTGCATTTCGATCTGCGCGGGCGTGCTCAGCGTGTCCCACATGGTGTCGATCTTATTGAGCACCACGAAGCGCGTGTCGCTGCCTTCGCTTTCGGTGACCAGGTGCTCGCGCCAGATGGACAGGTCGGAACGCGTCACCCCGGTTTCGGCACCCAGGATGAAGACGACCGCATGCGCCTGCGGAATGAGGCTCACCGTGAGCTCGGGCTCGGCACCAATCGCGTTCAGGCCCGGAGTATCCAGAATGACGAGCCCCTGCTCCAGCAGCGGGTGCGGCATGTTCAGGATGGCGTGGCGCCAGCGCGGAATTTCCACCCGGCCTTCGGCGTCCTGCACAGGGTTGTCGTCGGGTGTTTCTTCGTTCCAGAAGCCGAGCGCATGCGCCTCGTCCTTGCTGACCCAGCGCACTTCGGCCACCTTGCCCATGGCCTGGGCCAGCTGCTCGGCGTTCTCTACGTCGATTGCAATTTCAGTCCAGCGCGTCGGCTTCTCGCGCCAGTGCGTGAGCGAATGGGGTTCCAGCCGGGTTTCGATAGGCAGCAGCCGCAGCTTGGGCGACACCGCGGCGTCGTAGCCCAGTTCGGTCGGGCACATCGTCGTGCGCCCCGCGCTGGCCGGCATGATGCGCCGCCCGTAGCCGGCGAAGAAGATCGCGTTGATCAGCTCCGACTTGCCGCGCGAGAACTCGGCCACGAACGCGACCATGACCTTGCTGTTGCGAATCTGCAGCTCGAGGCCGCGCAGGCGCTCGGCCACGGCTTGGTCGAGCAGCTCGTTCTCGGTCAGCCAGCGGGACAGCCACTGGAGGCGGTGAGCAAAATTGCTTCGCCAGGCGCCGTGCTGATCGAGTTGTTGGTTGAAAGAGCGGCTCAAAGGGAATATGTAAGAAACAACTTACAAATATAGCATCGCAAGCTGTGGAGCAACCGTTTGCAGGATATTCGAACGTGGACGCCAGAAAACTATTTTTGACAATTTGGACAATAGTAAGTGGAACGCTGGCCTTGGCGTAGCTGCCGTATCGGCGTTGCGCAGACCCGACAAGGCTCGCCGGCCCGCCCGTAGACCGTGGCTTCGAGTTGGAAATAGCCGTTCTGCCCGTCCACATTGGAGAAATCGCGCAGCGTGCTGCCGCCCTTCTCCACCGCCCTGGCCAAAATTTCGCGTACCGCCGCATGAAGCTTGGCGGCGCGCGGCCGGCTGATTCGCGCGGCAGACAGGGTCGGGCGAATGCCCGCCTGAAACAGCGCCTCCGACGCATAGATGTTCCCAACGCCCACCACCACATCGCCCGCGAGCAGCACCTGCTTCACCGCCGTGCGGCGCTTCCGAAGCCCGGCGTGGAAAGCGTCGAGGTCGAAGCCGTCGCCCAGCGGCTCCATGCCCAGTCCGCCAAGCAGCTTGATGGCCCATGGCGCCGCTTCGTCTTCCACGTAGACCACGGCACCGAAGCGGCGCGGATCGTTGAGCCGCAGGGTACCCCGGTCGGTCACGAGATCGAAGTGATCGTGAACGCCGGGCGGCGGCAGCGCCGCATCGAAGCGCAGGCTGCCCGACATACCCAGGTGCAGCAGCAACAGGCCGCGATCCAGGTCGATCAGCAGGTACTTGCCGCGCCGGCGCACTTGCAGCACCTGGCGCCCGACCAGCGCCTCGGGCGCGACCATCAGCGCCCAGCGCAAGGGCTTGCCGATGCGCACCGCATCGATGCGTGCACCGGCAATGCGTTCGGCAAAACCGCGCCGCGTCACTTCGACTTCTGGAAGCTCTGGCATAAGAATAAAAACTCCGGGCTGCAATGAAGCCCCACGCGGTGCTCGCTCAAAAGCTTGGATTATTATGGTTCGATGATTCCATCGCCCCGCCGACACCGCCTTGCGGCGGCCGCGTCTCTCGTGCTGCTTGCTTGCGCGGTTCACGCGCAAACCTCCGATCCCGCCGCGCCCAACAGCCCGGCGCCCATCATCGAGCGGCCGACCCCGTCCCGGCCGGGCACAAGGCCTCCGGCTGCGGCGCCGGTCGCGGCCAAGCCGGCAAGCGAACCCGTCGCGCAGCCATCGGCGCTCACGGCCGAGCTGTTCTACGAAATCCTGATGGGCGAGATGACCACGCGCTCCGGCGATCCCGGCGCGGGCTACGCGCTGGTGCTCGACGCGGCGCGCCGCCTGCGCGACGGCAAGCTGTTTCAGCGCGCGGTCGAAATTGCGTTGCAGTCGCGTTCGGGCGATGCAGCGCTTGCAGCGGCCCGCGCCTGGCAGGAAACGCTGCCCAACTCGCGCGATGCACGCCGCATCGAGCTCCAGATCCTCATTGCGCTCAATCGCATCGGCGAAACGGCCGAGCTGCTGCGCGCCGAAGTCGCCGCCACCTCGCAAGTCGAACGCCCCATGCTCATGGCGGTGATTGTGCGCAACTACTCGCGCTCCACCGACAAGAAACTGGCCGCCTCGGTGGTCGAGCGGGCACTGGCCGATGAACTCAACAAGCCGGCCACCGGCGGGCTGGCCTGGGCAACGGTGGGACGGATGCGCCTGAATGCGGGCGATACCTCCGGTGCGCTCGACGCTGCGTTCAAGGGCCAGGAAATCGACCCCGCCTCCGACGCGCCGGCCGCGCTGGCGCTCGAAATGATCGACCCCAGCCAACCGCTGGCCGAGCCGATCGTCACGCGCTACCTTGCCAACAACCCCAAGGCCTCGCCCGACCTGCGCGTTGCCTACGCACGCGTGCTGGTCGAGAACCGCCGCTTCGCCGACTCCAGCGCGCAACTTCAGGCGCTGACCACGGCGCGGCCCGAGCTGGCCGAACCTTGGCTGCTGCTCGGCAGCCTGCAGGCGCAGGCGCGCCAGGACGGGGCCGCCGAAACATCGCTCAAGCGTTATGTCGAGCTCGCCGCGTCCCAAAAAGACCAGAAGGATGCGGACGATCGCCAGCGCGGCACCACACAGGCCTACCTGCTTCTGTCGCAACTCTCGGAGCGCCGCAAGGACTTCACGGGCGCGGAGCGCTGGCTCGCACGCGTCGACAGCACCGACGACCTGGTCGTGGCACAGACCCGCCGCGCAGGCCTGCTGGCACGCCAGGACAAGCTGCCGCAAGCGCGCGAAGTGCTGCGTGGCCTGCCCGAGCGCACGCCGGAGGACAAGAAGCAGAAGTTCCTCGCCGAAGTGCAGCTGCTGCGCGACGCCAAGCAATACCAGGCGGCATACGACATGCTGGCGCAGGCTTCCGTCGCCGCGCCGAACGACACCGACCTGATCTACGACCAGGCCATGGTGGCCGAGAAGCTGAACCGCCTCGACGAAATGGAGCGGCTCCTGCGCCGGCTGATCGAGCTCAAGCCCGAAAACCAGAATGCCTACAACGCGCTCGGCTACTCGTTCGCCGATCGCAAGATCCGGCTCGACGAGGCGCGCACGCTGATCCAGAAAGCGGTGCAGCTGGCGCCGCAAGATCCGTTCATTGCGGACAGCCTGGGCTGGGTCGAATTCCGGCTGGGCAACACCACCGAAGCCATTCGCATCCTGGAGGCGGCCTACAAGACGCGGCCCGATCCGGAGATCGGCGCGCACTTTGGTGAAGTGCTCTGGACGGTCGGCCAGAAAGACCGCGCCGTCACGATCTGGAAAGAGGCCTTGCTGAGCGATGCCGAAAACGAAACCCTGCAGGAGACGCTCAAGCGCCTGCGGGTCAAGCCGTGACGACAATGCTCGCGCCGGATCTTCAGGGCGACCGCAGGGGCTTCATGGCGGCGGGCGTTGCGGCGCTCCTGGTAACGGCCGGTTGCGCGCAGCTCTCCGGCGGCGCGCGGCCCCAGGGCATCGACATCTGGAGCGGCCGCATGTCGCTGCGCATCGACAGCCAGCCGGTGCAGACGTTTTCCGCCCTGTTCGAATTGCGCGGTTCTCCTGAAGCGGGCGAGCTGTCGCTCACGAGCCCCATCGGCAGCACGCTGGCCCAGTTGCACTGGTCGCCCGGCGAGGCCTTGCTCAAGAATGGCAGCGAAGTGCGGCGCTACGAATCGGTCGATGCGCTGATCGAAGCCGCCACGGGTGCCGCAATACCCGTGGGCGCACTCTTCGGCTGGCTCGAGGGACGCGACGACCGCGTTCCCGGCTGGCGCCCCGACTTGGCGCAGGTGGCGAACGGCCGCCTGCAGGCCACGCGTGAGAATCCGGGGCCCACGGCCGATCTGCGCATCGTGTTCGAACGGTCATGAAGGCGATCTACGACCTTCCCGCACCGGCCAAGCTCAACCTCTTCCTGCACATCACCGGCCGGCGCGAAGACGGCTACCACCTGCTGCAGTCGGTCTTCATGCTGATCGACTGGTGCGACACGCTGCACGTCGAACTGCGGCGCGACGGGCAACTCAGCCGCGAAGACCTGACGACCGAATTGCCGCCCGACGACCTGGTGCTGCGCGCGGCGCGAGCGCTCCAGGTGCATGCCAGCCCGGGCCAGGGGGCCCATATCGGCGTTGCCAAGCAGGTTCCGGCGCAGGCCGGCATGGGCGGAGGCTCTTCGGACGCCGCCACCTGCCTGCTGGCGCTCAACCGGCTCTGGAACCTGAACCTGCCGTTGTCGCGCCTGGCCGAAATCGGCGTGAAACTGGGTGCCGACGTGCCGTTCTTCCTTGGGGGCCGCAATGCCTGGGTCGAGGGAATCGGCGAGAAAATCACCCCCGTGAATGTGCCTGCGGCACGTTTCGTTGTGGCCAAGCCACCTGAGGGACTCGATACGCGCTTAATTTTTTCTGCGCCGGACCTTCAACGCGCCACTCCTGTTGCTATAATCTCGGGCTTTGCTGCAGATAGCGAACAGCTTGAAGCTCCAAACCAGGAAAGCAGTGCTTTCAAGGTTTTCGACTTCGGCCACAACGACCTGCAGCCGGTTGCCCAACGGCTTTGCCCCGCAGTCACCGAAGCCATCGAATGGCTCGGCGCCCAAGGATTGAAGGCCCGGATGACCGGCTCCGGAAGTTCGGTATTCGCGAAATTGCAGCAAGGGCCGCAAGAAGCGAAACTGGCCGAAGCCCCCGCGGGCTGGCAGGTTCGTCAATGCAGCAACCTGGCCGTTCATCCACTCTGGGGATGGGCGACCTGAAGATAATCGGATCGTGATGGGTCCGATGCGACATATATCGGTTTGTGGTGAAAACCATCGACCCGTGTAGGGGAGTCGCCAAGTTGGTTAAGGCACTGGATTTTGATTCCAGCATGCAAAGGTTCGAATCCTTTCTCCCCTGCCAAATCTCTTCAGGCTGCGGTCTAACCGCCGCAGCGCTTTCAGACTGCGGCCCACGGGCCGCAGTGCTTCTTTTGCAGCCTACCGGCTGCAATAATCGGCGGCCTCCAAGCCGCCACCACGACTCAAACTCTTTGGCGGCTTCCTAAAAGCCATTCGACTGCCGGGACGCGCTCATGCAGGCTAATCACCCTGATTTCATGGTTTTCACCGGCAACGCCAATCCTGGCCTGGCCGCAGAAATCGCGCAAAACCTCGGTACCTCGCTGGGTGCCGCGCGCGTTGGACGCTTCTCCGACGGCGAAGTCACCGTCGAGATCAACCAGAACGTCCGGGCGCGCGATGTGTTCGTGGTGCAGTCCACCTGCGCACCGACCAACGAAAACCTGATGGAACTGCTCATCATGGTCGACGCGCTCAAGCGCGCCTCGGCCGAGCGGATCAGCGCCGTGATTCCCTACTACGGCTATGCCCGCCAGGACCGCCGCCCGCGCTCCAGCCGGGTGCCGATCTCGGCCAAGGTGGTGGCCAACCTGCTGGAAACCGTGGGTGTCGAGCGCGTGCTCACCATGGACCTGCACGCCGACCAGATCCAGGGCTTCTTCGATATTCCGGTCGACAACATCTATGCGTCGCCGGTGCTGCTGGGCGACCTGCGCCAGAGGAACTACGAAGACCTGATCGTCGTGTCGCCCGACGTGGGCGGCGTGGTGCGCGCACGCGCGCTGGCCAAGCAGCTGAACTGCGACCTCGCCATCATCGACAAGCGCCGCCCGAAGGCCAACGTGAGCGAGGTCATGAACGTGATCGGCGAGATCGACGGCCGCAACTGCGTGATCATGGACGACATGATCGACACGGCCGGCACGCTGGTCAAAGCGGCCGAAGTGCTCAAGGAACGCGGCGCAAAAAGCGTCTACGCCTATTGCACGCACCCGATCTTCTCGGGCCCGGCCATCGAACGCATCACCCACTCCGCCCTCGACGAAGTGGTCGTGACCAACACCATTCCTCTTTCCGACGGCGCTTTGGCCTGCGGAAAGATCCGCCAACTCTCCGTGGCACCGCTGATCGCCGAAACGATCCAGCGCATTGCCAAGGGCGAGTCGGTCATGAGTTTGTTCTCGGACCAGGACAACCTGTTCTGAGCAAAAAGCGGGCGCCACTTCCTTTTTTCGGAACGGCGCCCTTGTTGAACCGGAGTCGCACTGGTCGCGGTGGACTCTCACAGGAGTTGTTATGAAATTCGTCGCTTTTGAGCGCGCCAAGCAGGGCACGGGTGCGAGCCGCCGTCTCCGCATCTCGGGCAAGACGCCCGGTATCGTCTATGGTGGTGAAGGCAAGCCCCAGCTGATCGAGCTCGATCACAACGCGTTGTGGCACGCCCTCAAGAAGGAAGCCTTCCACGCCTCGATCCTCGAAATGGAACTCGGCGGCGCCACCAGCAAAGTGCTGCTGCGCGACGTGCAGTACCACCCGTTCCGCCAGCTGGTGCAACACATCGACTTCCAGCGCGTCGATGCCAAGACCCGCCTGCACATGAAGGTGCCGCTTCACTTCAAGGGTGAAGAAGAGTCCGACGCCGTCAAGCTCGACCACAACCTGGTCACGCACGTGATGAACGAGCTCGAAGTGAGCTGCCTGCCGAGCGACCTGCCCGAGTTCATCGAGGTCGACCTCTCCAGCCTGAAGAAGAACGCCACGCTGCACGTGAGCGACATCAAGCTGCCCAAGGGCGTGAAGTTCGTGAGCCACGGCAAGCTGAACCCCGTCATCGTGTCGGCCGTGCCGCCGCTGGTCGCCGAAGAGCCGGCACCTGCCGCTGAAGGCGCAGCACCTGCCGAAGGCGCCGCAGCCGCTGGTGGCAAGCCTGCCGCCAAGACGGCAAAGCCGGCCGCGAAGAAGTAATTCTTCCGGCACCCTGCAAAAGGCCCGCTTCGTGCGGGCCTTTTGCTTTTGGGGCGGCGAGATAATTCCCTCATGATCAAGCTGTTTGTCGGCCTCGGTAATCCCGGGCCTGAATACGAAGCCACACGGCACAACGCAGGCTTCTGGTGGATCGACGCGCTCGCACGTGACTGGAAGCTCAACCTCGTGCCCGAGCGCAGCTATCACGGCCTTGCGGCGCGCGCGAACATCGGCGGGCAGAGCGTGTGGCTGCTCGAGCCGCAAACCTTCATGAACCTGTCGGGCAAATCGGTCGCCGCGCTCGCGCGCTTCTTCAAGATCGCGCCCGAAGAAATTCTCGTGGTGCACGACGAGCTCGACGTGGTGCCTGGCCAGGCCAAGCTCAAGTTCGGCGGCAGCCACGCGGGCCATAACGGCCTGCGCGACATCCATGCACAACTGGGCACGGGTGACTACTGGCGCCTGCGCCTGGGCATCGGACATCCCGGCGTGAAGTCGGAGGTGATCAACTGGGTGCTCAAGAAGCCGCTGAAGGAACAGCGCGAAGCCATCGAGGACGCCATCGTCCGCACGCTGCATGCGGCCCCTGCCTTGGTGGCGGGCGAGATGGAAAAGGCCACCTTGATCATTCACACGAGCAAACCGCCCCGGCCCAAACCGCCGCGGCGAGAGCCCGGCGATGGAGGCACGCCCGCCGCCACCTAGTCAGCCGGCAACGAGAGCGCGGGAGAGAAAAGGGAGAGAAATAAAAAATGAGAATTCGAGCAATTCAGACCGGGAAAACCGGCATAGCTATATTTTTTATAGCGTCAGGTGCTCTCTGGCTACCCGCCGCGGCACAGGGAAGGTCCGAAACCTACCGCTGCGGCAGCACCTACACCGACCGGCCCTGCGAAGGCGGAAAACCGGTAAAGGTCGATGATGTGCGCAGCGAAGCAGATCGCCGCGCCTCGGAAGCGGGCACGCAAAAGGCCGAGGTCCGCGCCGATCAGCTCGAGCGCATTCGCCTGTCCCAGGAAAAAGAAGCCTACGAGCGCGATCGCCGCTCCGCCCACGAAGCCCGGCAGGCCGCCGTCGCCGAGCGAAAGCTCGCGTCTTCCGAGCAACTCGCGCAGGCGCGTGCCCGAAAACTCGCCTCGGAACCGCACAAGTCGAGCACGCGCTTCAGCGGGGCAACGGGAGGAAAACCGGCCTCGTCGCCGGACGGCGCGGGCGGCAAGAAAAAGCGAAAGCCGTCGTCCGGCTCAGACGCCGGCTGAAGGCACAGGCGGCCGTGGCTCCACAGCCGCGGCTGCCGCCTTGGCCGCGGCAAGCCGCTCGAACTTCTGCCACAGCGTCTCGCGGCTTTCCACGTGCTCCGGATTGATCGGGATGCACGCAACCGGGCACACCTGCACGCACTGCGGCTCGTCGAAATGCCCCACGCATTCGGTGCACTTGCGCGGGTCGATCTCGTAGAACTCCGCGCCCATGTAAATGGCATCGTTCGGGCACTCGGGCTCGCAGACATCGCAGTTGATGCATTCGTCGGTGATCATGAGGGCCATACCCGATTATCGCGAACAAGGCACGCTTGTTGCAGGAGTCGGGTTATGCTGCGCCCCGCCCCATGAGCCTGTTTATTCTCAAGCGCCTCGCCACGCTGATCGCCACGCTGATCGGCGCCTCGGTCATAGTGTTTCTCGTCCTCGAGATCCTGCCCGGCAACGCCGCGCAGTTGCTCATGGGCCCAGACGCCGCGCCGGAAGCGGTCGCGGCGCTGGCCACCAAGCTCGGCCTCGACCAACCCGCCTGGACGCGCTACTGGCAGTGGATTGCAGGCCTCCTGACCGGCAACCTTGGCGACAGCTATGCCTACAGCACCCCGGTGCTCGACCTCATTCTTGAACGGCTCGCGCTCACCGTGCCCCTGGCACTGCTGGCGATGGCGCTGACCACCGTGCTCGCACTGCTTGTGGGCGTCACCGCGGCAGCGCGCCACAACAAGCTCGGCGACGTGGGCCTGATGGGCCTCACGCAGGTGGGCATCGCCATTCCCAATTTCTGGTTTGCGATCCTGCTCATTTTGGTTTTCTCCGTCCAACTGCAATGGTTCTCGGCCGGCGGCTTCGAGGGCTGGGGCGAAGGGGTCTTCGCGGGCATCAAGTCGCTGCTGCTGCCGGCCTTGTCGCTCGCGGTGGTGCAGGCGGCCATCCTTGCGCGCATCACGCGCTCGGCGGTGCTCGAAGTGATGCGCGAAGACTTCGTCCGCACTGCCCGCGCCAAGGGCGTTTCGCAGCGCGCGGTGCTCTGGACCCATGTGCTGCGCAACGCGATGATTCCGGTGGTCACGGTCATGGGCATGCAGTTTTCAGAACTGCTGGCCGGCACCATCGTGATCGAAAAGGTGTTCTACCTGCCCGGCCTCGGCCGGCTGATCTTCGAAGCCATCGGCAACCGCGACCTGATCGTCGTGCGCAACTGCGTGATGCTGCTCGCGGCCCTGGTGGTCATCGTGAATTTTGTGGTCGACGTGCTCTACGCCGTGATCGACCCGCGCATCAAGGCGAGCGACATATGAGCGCTGTACCCATTCCGAGCGCGGCGGCGCTCAAGGTTCCCGGCTTCTGGCGCCGTGCGCTGCGGCACCGCAGCTTCGTGCTCGGCGGCGTGCTCACGCTGCTCCTGCTGCTGGCTGCCGTCGTCTCGCTGGTGTGGACGCCGTGGTCGCCCTACGAGATGGACATGCCCAACAAGCTCAAGACGCCCTCTGGCGCGCACTGGCTGGGCACCGACACCTATGGCCGTGACGTGGCCTCGCTGCTGCTGGTGGGCGCGCGAGCGTCCATCCTGGTGGGCATGATTGCCGTGGGCATCGGCCTTGTCGTCGGCACGGCGCTGGGCCTCTTGGCCGCGGCGCGGCGCGGCTGGGTCGAAGAAGCCATCATGCGGCTTACCGACTTCTCGCTTGCCTTCCCGGCCATCCTGTCGGCCATCATGATGACGGCCGTGTTCGGCGCCGGCATCGTCAACGCGATCATCGCGATCGGCATCTACAACATACCGACGTTCGCACGCATCACGCGCGCATCGGCCAATGCCATCTGGTCGCGCGAGTACGTGGCGGCGGCGCGCGCGTGCGGCAAGGGTTCGTTCGCCATCACCATGCAGCACGTGCTGCCCAACATCTCGGCCGTGCTGATCGTGCAGATCACCATCCGCTTCGCGATTGCCATCCTTGCCGAGGCCGCCCTCTCCTACCTCGGCCTGGGCACGCAGCCGCCGCAGGCCTCCTGGGGCCGCATGCTCAACGAGGCGCAGACCATGATGTTCCAGTCGCCCCTGCTCGCGGTGTTTCCGGGCATGGCCATTGCGCTGGCGGTGCTGGGGCTCAACCTGCTCGGCGACGGCCTGCGCGATCTGCTCGACCCGCGCCTGGCGAGGGCGCGTTAAGCCATGCCTCTTCTCGAAGTCAAGGACCTGCATGTCGAGCTGCAAACGCAGCGCGGCCCCGCCGAGGCCGTGCGCGGCATCGGCTTTACGCTCGAGCGCGGCGAAACGCTGGGTATCGTGGGCGAGTCGGGCTGCGGCAAATCGATCACGGTGCAATCGCTTATGGGCCTCTTGCCCGCCACCGCAAAGGTCAGCGGCAGCATCCGCTTCGACGGCACCGAACTCGTGGGCCTGGGCGAAAAGGCCATGTGCCAGATTCGCGGCAACCGCATCGGCATGATCTTCCAGGAGCCGATGACGGCACTGAACCCGGTGCACACCATTGCGCGCCAGGTCGGCGAGCCGCTGCGCCTGCACCGCGGGCTCACGGGCGCCGACGCACGCAAGGAGGTGCTTGCATTGCTGGAGCGCGTGGGCATTCCCGATGCGGCTTCGCGGCTCGACGCCTACCCGCACCAGTTTTCGGGCGGGCAACGCCAGCGCATCGGCATTGCCATGGCCCTGGCCTGCGGCCCCGACCTGCTCATTGCCGACGAGCCCACCACCGCGCTCGACGTCACCATCCAGAAGCAGATTCTCGATCTCATCCAGGGGCTGGTCGCGGAGCGCGGCATGGCGCTGATCCTGATCTCGCACGACCTTGGCGTGATTGCCCAGAGCGTCTCGAAGATGCTGGTGATGTACGGCGGCAGCGTGGTCGAGAGCGGCCCGACCGAAGCCGTGTTCGCGGAGCGCGCGCACCCGTACACGCAAGGCCTGTTCGCGGCGCGGCCGGCGCTTGGTGCGCCGCGCGGCATCCGCCTGGCGACCATCCGGGGCAGCGTGCCCGAGCTGATCGACCTGCCGCAAGGCTGTCCTTTTGCGGGCCGATGCAAGTACACCGTGGATGCCTGCCACGCGACCAAGCCTGCGCCCACGATGCTGCCGCACGACCATGCGGTGCGGTGCATCCGGCTCGAAGAGATTGCCGCGGAAGGGGCCCTTGCATCATGAGTCAGTCGATCGGCACAGCGCCCCTGCTCGAGGTCACCGACCTCGTGCGCCACTACGCACTGCCGCGCGAAAAGCTCTTCGGCCCGCCGCCGCTCGTCAAGGCGCTGAACGGCGTGAGCTTCAAGGTCGAGGCGGGCCGCAGCCTGGGCATCGTCGGCGAATCGGGCTCGGGCAAATCAACCATCGCACGCCTGGTGATGGCGCTCGACACGCCCACTTCGGGCAGCGTGCGTATGCTGGGCCGCGACCTGCACCAGCTGCCCCGAAGCGAACTGCGCACGGCACGGCGCGACTTCCAGATGGTGTTCCAGGACCCCTACGGCTCGCTCGATCCGCGCCAGACGGTGGCACGCATCGTCGCCGAGCCGCTCGAGGCGCTGGCTGAAACCAGCCGTGCGGTGCAGCGCGAGCGCGCCTCGGAGGCGCTGGCCGCCGTGGGCCTGCGCACCACCGACATGGACAAGTACCCGCACGAATTTTCGGGCGGGCAGCGCCAGCGCATCGCAATTGCACGCGCGCTCATCACGCGCCCCAGGCTCATCGTGGCCGACGAGCCCGTGAGCGCGCTCGACGTGTCCGTGCAAGCCCAGGTGCTCAACCTCATGCAAGACCTGCAGCAGCAGTTCGGCATCAGCTACCTGCTCATCAGCCATGACCTGGCGGTGGTGAACCACCTCTGCGACGAGGTCTGCGTGGTGTGGAAGGGCAAGATCGTCGAGCAAGGGCCGCCCGGCGAGCTTTTCAGCAATGCGCAGCATCCGTACACGCGCACCCTGCTCGAGGCGGTGCCGCGCACGCCCACGGGTGGCACCCTGCTGGCCGCCTGAGGAAGAGCGCACCGGTCGGGTCGTCGCGACGGCGAGAGCGCCGCCCTCCAATGGCGCTGATCCGCATCCGGGTACGTCCCGAGGAAAAAGCGCCGCTGCAGGCAAGCAGCAACGCGCCCGCTGCGAGAGAATGACTTTGGCTGCGCGCGTGGCATCTTTCGTGCTGCGTGCCCTAACTCCGCGGCGCGGCGCCTCCATTCGGGGCGCCGTGCGCGTTGAAGCAGCCAAATCGCACACCCAGTTTTTCCGGAGATCACACCGTATGCTGAATCGTCGCACCCTCCTTGCCACCGCCGGCGCCACCGTTGCCCTGGCCACCCCTGTCGCCGGCATGGCACAGGGGCGGAAGGACGCCATCGTGATCGGCATGGCGCTCGAGCCACCGGGGCTCGATCCCACTGCGGGTGCCGCGGCCGCGATTGGGGAAGTGGTGCACTACAACATCCTCGAGACGCTCACCAAGATCAACGCAGACGGCAACGTCACGCCCCTCCTGGCCGAGAGCTGGGAAGTCTCGCCCGACCTGAAGACCTACACCTTCAAGCTCAAGCGCGGCGTCAAGTACCAGAACGGCGAACCCTTCAACGCCAACACCGTGAAGTTCGCCTTCGACCGCGCGGGCGGCGAGAAGAGCACCAACAAGGACAAGCGCACCTTCGCGAACCTGAGCACGCAGGTGGTCGACGACTACACCGTGGTCATCATCAACAAGGAAATCGACCCCGACCTGCCCTTTGTGCTGGGCCAGGCCACGGCGTCGATCGTCGAGCCCAAGAGCGCCGACACCAACGCCACCAAGCCGGTGGGCACCGGCCCCTACAAGCTCGACAACTGGGCCAAGGGCTCGTCGATCACGCTGAGCAAGTGGGACGGCTTTCGCAGCCCCGGCACCGCGAAGATCAACAAGGTCACGTTCCGCTTCATTGCCGACGCCGCCGCGCAGGCCGCGTCGCTGCTGGCCGGCGACGTCGATGTGTTCACGCGCATCGGCACGCGCGTGGTGCCGCAGTTCAAGAGCAACCCGCAGTTCCAGACCATCCTGGCCGGCTCGCGCGCCAAGACCATTCTCTCGATCAACAACAAGAAGAAGCCGCTGGACGACGTGCGCGTGCGGCGCGCCATCCTTTCGGCCATCGACCGCAAGGCCGTGATCGAAGGCGCGGCGGACGGCTTTGGCGTGCCTATCGGCAGCCACTACGTGCCGGGCGCGGCGGGCTATGTCGACACCACCGCCGTGAATCCGTTCGACATTGAAAAAGCCAAGAAGCTGCTTGCCGAAGCCGGCGTGAAGACGCCGCTCGAACTCACCATGACCCTGCCGCCGCCGCCCTATGCGCGCCAGGGCGGCGAAGTGATCGTGGCCCAGCTGGCCAAGATCGGCATCACGGTGAAGGTGCAGAACGTCGAGTGGGCCCAGTGGCTCAGCGGCACCTACGGCAACAAGGACTACGACCTGTCGATCGTGTCGCACGTGGAGCCCTTCGACCTCGGCAACTACGCCAAGGCGGACTACTACTGGGGCTACCAGTCGAAGGGCTTCAACACGCTGTTCGACAAGATCAAGTCCACGGGCAATGCGGCCGAACGCGCCAAGCTGCTCGGCGACGCGCAGAAGATGCTGGCCGCCGATGCGGCCAACGGCTTCCTGTACCAGCCGCAGTTCCCGACCATCGCAAAGAAGAACGTGAAGGGCCTCTGGAAGGAAAACCCGATCTTCGTGAACGACCTTTCGGCATTGTCGTGGGGATGAGCGCGGACGTGTCTTCTTCTCCCTCTGCACTGAACGACCTCTCCGCCCAGGAACTCTCCGCCGCCTACCGCGACAAGCGCCTGTCGCCGGTCGAAGTGACGCAGGCCGTCATCGCGCACATCGAGCGCTGGGAACCGAAGCTGCAAGCCACCTGGCTCTTCAGGCCCGAAGCCGCGCTCGAACAGGCGCGGGCTTCGGAAGCGCGCTGGCAGCGCGGCGAAGCGCTGGGCCCGCTCGACGGCGTGCCCGCCACCATCAAGGAAAACATCGCCACGCGCGGCGACCCGATGCCCGCGGGCACGGCCGCCGTCGACCTGAAGCCGGCAGCCGCCGACGCCCCTCCGGCCGCGCGGCTGAAGGAAGCCGGCGCGGTGATCGTCAGCAAGACCACGATGCCGGACTACGGCATGCTGTCTTCGGGGCTTTCGAGCTTTCACAAGCTGGCGCGCAATCCGTGGGACCTGAGCAAGACCCCGGGCGGCTCCAGCGCCGGCGCCGGTGCGGCGGCTGCCGCCGGTTACGGCCCACTGCACATCGGCACCGACATCGGCGGCTCGCTGCGGTTGCCTGCAAGCTGGTGCGGCATCTTCACGCTGAAGCCGAGCCTGGGCCGCATTCCCATCGATCCGCCGTACATGGGTCGCGCTGCGGGCCCCATGACCCGCAGCGTGGCCGATACTGCGCTGATGATGCAGGTGCTCTCCAGGCCCGATGCGCGCGACAGCATGAGCCTGCCGCCGCAAGACATCGATTGGGCGAGCTTCGACGTATCGCCCGAGCACTTGCGGGGGCTGCGCATCGGGCTGCTGCTCGACGCGGGCTGCGGCCTGGCGGTTGAGCCGGAGATCGAGGCAGCGGTCGAGCGTGCGGCCCGCCTGTTCGAGAAGGCCGGTGCCATCGTCGAGACCATGCAGCCGTTCATGTCGCAAGCCATGCTCGACGGCATGGACCATTTGTGGCGCATGCGCTCGCTGGTTGACATGAAGGCCTTGCGCCCCGACCAGCGCGCCAAGGTGCTGCCCTACATTCGCGAGTGGGCCGAGAGCGCGGCCGAGTTCAGCGGCGAACATGTGTTCCGCGGCTTCAGCCAGTTCCATGCAACGCGCGTGGCAGCGGTGCAGGCCTGCGCACGGTTCGACTACGTGATCTCCCCGGTGTCGCCGAACATGCCCGCAGCCGCGGAAGCACCTTCGCCGACCAACGACCCGCTGCGTCCGCTGGAGCACATCGGGTTCACGGTGCCGTTCAACATGTCGGAGCAACCAGCTTCCTCGGTGAACTGCGGGTACTCGGCGGGCGGACTGCCTATCGGACTGCAGATTGCGGGGAAGCGTTTCGACGACCTCGGCGTACTGCGTGTGTCGCGTGCGTTCGAGCAGATTCGGGAGCCGCAGCGGCCCTGGCCTGTTAGGCCTTAGCACTTTTGACGCCGCTGTTCAGGGCGCGCTCCCGCCGACGGGGTACCTTGCTCCGCGAATGTCCCCCGGCCTGCGGCCTCCTCCTTTATTTCG
>NZ_JBBCBO010000015.1:0-127879 GCF_037203865.1 Variovorax sp. CCNWLW186
ATAAAGGAGGAGGGGCGCAGCCCCGGGGGACATTCGCGGAGGGGAGTACCCGGTGGCCTTTGCACAAGCCCTGAACAGCGGCGCCTCGAACAACGCCCGAACAGCGTCGACCTGAATCGGCGATGCCCGCCTACCGCTGCCCGCTAGGCAACAACAAATGCTTGGCCCCGATATGCGCCTCCATCTCATGCATGTGCGCCTCGGCATCGACCATGTGCTCGGCCATCAGCCGGCGCACCTCATCCGCATCTTCCCGGCGATAGGCCGCCAGCAGCTGCGTGTGGTAGTCGACATTGGCCTCGCCAAAGTGGTGATGGTCCAGTGCCTTCTTGTAGACCACCAAGTCGCGCAGCAAGTCATTCAGGAAGCGGCACATGAATGAGAGCACCGGATTGGGGCAGGCCTCCGCCAGCATTGTGTGAAACGCAAGCTCGGCCTCGCGCTGCGTGCGCAGTTCATCTTCGTTGGTGGGCTCCAGCGTGCAAAGGCGCACATTCGCTTCCAGCCGTTCGAACTGTTCGGGCGTCAGCTTGCCGATCACGCTCACCGCCAACTCGGGCTCCAGCACCTTGCGCAACTGGTAGATGTGGTGGCCGTCCAGGTGATGAAAGTGCAGAAAGTTGCGTAGCGGCTCCGACGCATGGTCGACCGACACCTGCTGCAGATATGCCCCGCCGCCCGGTCCCGTGCGGATCGAGATCAGCCCGCGCACCTCCAGCGCCTTCAAGGCTTCTCGCACCGTGCTCTTCGAATAGCCGAAGAGCTCGATCAGTTCCTTCTCATTCGGCAGCCGGTCGCCCGGCTGCTTGCGCTCGGCAACGATCCAGCGCTTGACGTCCTCGACGATGACGTCGGAGAGCTTTTGCCGCTTTGGGCGGTTCTGCCCAAAGGCCATGGCGTCCTGCGTCGATTTCATGCGTAGCGAATCATTTTCGAGAGTGATGAGGCATCTGGAGCAGGTATCGGGCCCGGACCTTCCCCGAATTTTGGCACGGCCATTGCTAGCGGGTTTTTACCAGCATATTAATCATATTTATCCGCTTAAATTCGCAGCCGACCTGAGGCCGCGCCTTTTCTCTTACCTCCCAACCACGTCCGGAGAATTCCATGCAACGCAGACACCTTCTTCAGCTCGCCGCCCTGTCGGCCGCTCCCGCCTCGCTCCTGGCTGGCCGCGCCGCCTTTGCGCAATCGGCCGATGCCATCCGCTTCGGCTGCCCGGTGCCCATGTCGGGCGCCTTTGCGGCCAACGGCAAGTTCGCCGACCTGGGCATGAAGCTGGCTATCGAGCAATACGGCAGCGTGCTCAAGCGCCCACTGGCCTACACAGTGCTCGACACCGAAGGCAAGCCGGCCACCGCTGTTCGCAAGGTGCAGGAAGCCTCGCAGCAGCAAGGCGCCAAGTTCTTCGCGGGCGGCATCCTGTCGTCTGAAGCACTGGCCATGGGCAAGGAGGCCGAAAAGGCCGGCGGCGTGTTCATCACCACCGCGGGTGCCGACGAAATTACGGGCAAGGACTGCAACCCCGCCACGTTCCGCTGGTCGGTGCCCACCTTCGGCGCCATCGAGCAGACGGTGCGCCCGCTGATTGCATCGATGCCCAAGGCCAGGCGCTGGTACACCATCACGCCGCAGTACGTGTTCGGCGAAGGCCTCCTGGGCGCGGCCAAGAACATCTTCCAGGAGAAGGGCATCGAGCACGTGGGCAACAGCTACCACTCGCTCAACGAGAAGGAGTTCAGCGGCTACCTCACCAACGCCATGGCGGCCAAGCCCGACGTGCTGCTGCTGCTGAACTTCGGCGCGCAATCGTCGGCCGCGCTGCGCCAGGCGGTGAGCTTCGGCATGCACAAGAACATGACCATCCTCATGGCCTGGGCCTCGGGCCTGGAGCAGTTCGACGAGCTCGGCGCCGACCTGTGCGACGGCGTCTACTTTGGCGCGCAGTACTGGCACACCGCAGAGACAACGCTCAACAAAGACTTGGTGAAGCTCACTGCCGACAAGCTGAAGATCGTGCCCAACTACAGCCTCGCGGGTTCATACATCTGCACCAAGATTCTCATCGACGGCATCGTGAAAGCCGGCACCGTGGACCAGAAGGCCGTGATTGCCGCGCTGGAGGGCATGAAGTACGAAGGGCTCACCGGCACCGAAGAAATCCGCAAGGCCGACCACCAGGTCATCAAGGACTACTACCTGCTCAAGGGCAAGGCCAAGTCGAAGATGAAGAACCCGGCCGACTATGTGGACGTGGTGAGTTCGGGCAAGTCTTTCCTGCCCATCGACAAGACCGGCTGCAAGCTGGCCTGAGGACGAAGAGGACACCGACGCGCCCATGACCGTCTACCTGCTCCAGACCATCAACGGAATCGGCATCGGCATGCTGTATTTCCTGCTGGCCGTTGGCTTGTCCATCGTGTTCGGCCTGCTGCGCTTCGTGAATTTTGCGCACGGGGCTTTCTATCTGCTGGGCGCTTACCTGTGCTTTCAGGCCATGCAGTGGGGTCTCGACTTCTGGGCCGCGCTGGTGCTGGTGCCGCTGTTCGTGGGCGCGCTCGGCTGGCTGGCCGAGAAGCTGCTGCTGCGCCGCGTCTATGCCAAGGCGCATGAGTTCCACATCCTCGTGACCGTGGGGCTTGCGCTGGCGGTGCAGGAGATCGTCATCGTGTTTTGGGGGCCGCTCGGCAACAGCGTGCCGACGCCCGACCTGCTGCAGGGCGTGGTGATGTGGGGCAGCTTCATCTATCCCAAGTACCGATTGTTCGTGATCGGCTTCACTGCCGTGCTCGCGGTGCTGTTGTGGTGGGTGCTCGAAGGCACGCGCCTCGGTAGCGCGGTGCGCGCGGGGAGCGAATCGACCGAGATGGTGTCGCTGCTTGGCATCAACGTATTCCGCGTGTTCAGCCTGGTGTTCGCGCTGGGGGCGGCCACGGCGGCGCTGGCCGGCGTGCTGGCCGCGCCGATCCGCGGCGCGGAGCCCTTCATGGGCGTGGAGGCGCTCAGCGTCGCTTTCGTGGTGGTGGTGATCGGCGGGCTCGGCAGCTTTGGCGGGGCGCTGGTCGGCGGCCTGCTGATCGGCATCGTGCAAAGCCTCATGAGCACCATCTGGCCGCCGGGGGCGAGCCTGATGATCTACGTTGCAATGGGTGCGGTGCTGCTCTTGCGCCCGCATGGCTTGCTCGGCCGCAGAGGATGAACATCGCCATGCCAAGAAAAGTAACTTTCCTCCTGGCGCTCGTCGTTGCGCTGGGCCTTCCGCTGGTGCTGCGCTCGGGCTCGCTCGCGAGCGAGGTGCTCATTTATGCGCTTGCCGCGCTGGGCTGCAACCTGCTGCTGGGCTACACGGGCCTGCTGTCGTTCGGCCAGGGCATCTTCTTTGGGCTGGGCAGCTACACCATCGCAATTCTGCTCACGCGGCTGCAGCTGCCGATGCCGCTCGCGCTGCTGGCCGCCATCGCCATGGGGGCGCTCGGTGCAGCGGTGGTCGGCTGGGTGGCCATTCGCCAGCGCGGCACCTACTTCGTGATGCTCACGCTGGCCTTCGCGCAGATGTTCTACTTTGTGGCGTACACCGCTTCGGGGCTCACGGGTGGCGACAACGGCCTGCTCGACGTGCCGCGCCCCGCCTTCATGGACACGCCCTGGAAGTACTACGCCTTTGTGGCGGTGGTGTTCCTCATTGCCTTCGGCCTGCTGCTGCGCGTGACTGACTCCGTGTTCGGCCGCACGCTGCTCGCCATCCGCGACAACGAGGACCGCGCCGCCGCGGTGGGCTACGACCTCAAGCGCTTCAAGCTGCTGGCCTTCGTGATCTCGGGCGCCGTCACCGGCCTTGCGGGCGGACTGCACGCGATGATGACCGGCATTGCGCCGCTGTCGAATGCCGAGTACCACACGAGCGAAATGATCCTGGTGATTACCGTGATCGGGGGCACCGGCAACCTGTTCGCTTCGGTGCTGGGCTCCGCCTTCTATGTGCTGCTGGCCGACTGGCTTTCCACGCTGTGGCCGCGATGGCTGCTCTTGCTGGGGCTCTTGCTGATCGGCGTGAGCATCGGCATGCAGCGCGGCCTCTGGGGGCTGGGCGAAAGCGCCTGGCGCCGGGTGTTCCGCAAGACGCCTACTGCGGACAAGGCGCCGCTGGCACAGGGAGAAAAAGCATGAGCGACATCCTCATCGAAGCCATCGGAGTCACCAAGCACTACGGCAAGTTCGCCGCGCTCGGCGGCGTCGACCTGAAGATCAGGCGCAACACCGTGCACTCGGTGATCGGCCCGAATGGCGCGGGCAAGACCACGCTGTTCCACATGCTCACGGGCACCGGCACAACAACCGGTGGACGCATCCTGTTCGACGGCCACGATGTGACGCGCGAGCCCGACCACAAGCGCGTGCAGCGCGGCATGGCGCGTTCGTTTCAGGTCACCAGCCTGTTCGCCAGCTTGCCGGTGCGCGAGAACCTGCGCGTGGCGGCGCAGGGCATTGCGCCGCGCCAGGCCATGAACTGCTGGCGTGCGCCGGTCGGCGAGCGCGCCTGTGCCGAGACGGTGGCCGAGGTGCTGGAACGCGTGGGCCTCACGCGGCTGGCCGACGTGCCCGCCAGCGAGCTTTCGCACGGGCAGCAGCGCCGCCTCGAGGTGGGCATGGCGCTGGCCGCGAAGCCCAAGGCCATCTTCCTGGACGAGCCGACCTCGGGCATGGGCATCGACGATCTGGACGACATGAAGCGACTGATCCGCGGGCTGCGCGACGCGCACACCGTGGTGCTCATCGAGCACAACATGAACATCGTGATGGACATTTCCGACACCGTGACGGTGATGCAACTGGGCCGCGTGCTGGCCGAAGGCTTGCCCGGCGACATCCGGGCCGATGCGCGCGTGCGTACGGCCTACCTGGGCAACATGATCACCGGAGGCAAGGCATGAGCGGGAAGAACATCCTCGAAGTCGAGGCGCTGCACGCGCACTACGGCAAGAGCCATGTACTGCAGGGCGTGTCGATGACGGTGGGCGAGGCTGAACTGGTCACGCTGCTCGGCCGCAACGGCGCGGGCAAGTCGACCACGCTCAAGAGCATTGCCGGTGCGGTCACGCCAACCAGCGGCCGCGTGCGCTTTCAAGGGGCGGACATCGCGGGCATGCCGCCGCACCGCATTGCCACGCGCGGCGTGTGCCTGGTGCCCGAGCATCGCGGCGTCTTCAAGCTGCTGACGGTGGAAGAAAACCTGCTGCTCGGACAGCGGCGCGACTCGCCCTGGCAGCTCGACGACATCTACCGCATCTTTCCGCGCCTGAAGGAGCGGCGCCGCAATGGCGGTGGCCAGCTTTCGGGCGGCGAGCAGCAGATGCTGGCCATTGGCCGCGCGCTGATGAACCACCCGCGCCTGCTGATTCTCGACGAGCCCGTGGAAGGCCTTGCACCGGTCATCGTGGAAGAAATCGTCGCGCAGCTCAAGCTCATCAAGGCGGCCGGCGTGGCCATCCTGCTGGTGGAGCAGAACCTGGAAGTCTGCGTGCAACTGGCCGACCGGCACTACATCCTGGAGCAGGGCGTGGTGGTGCACGAGGCCGGCAATGCCGCCTTCATGGCCGACCACGATGTGAAAGACCGCTACTTGGGCGTGGGCCTTGCTTGAGGCCTTCGAACCCCTTCATCTTTTTTGCAAAGCCATGAACTCACCCACCCAACTCCGCATCAACGGCGACCGCCTCTGGAACTCGCTGATGGACCTGGCGAAGCTCGGCGCGACCGAGAAGGGCGGCGTCTGCCGCATTGCACTGACCGACCTCGACCGGCAGGGCCGAGACCTCTTTACCCGCTGGGCGCGCGAAGCCGGCTGCGAAGTGCGTGTCGACCAGATCGGCAACATCTTCGCGCGCCGCGCGGGCCGCGACAACACGCTCCCGCCGGTGGTTACGGGCAGCCATATCGACACCCAGCCCACGGGCGGAAAGTTCGACGGCAACTATGGCGTGCTGGCCGGGCTGGAGGTGATCCGCAGCCTGAACGATGCCAAGATCGTGACCGGGGCCCCGCTGGAAATTGCGGTGTGGACCAACGAGGAGGGCTCGCGCTTCGTGCCTGTGATGATGGGCTCGGGCGTGTTCGTGGATGCCTTCACGCTCGAGCATGCGCTCGCGCAGCGCGACACCGAGGGCATCAGCGTGGCCGAAGCGCTGGCTTCCATCGGCTACGCAGGCAGCGCGCCGGCTTCGGCCGCGGCATCGCCGGTGGGCGCTTATTTCGAAGCGCACATCGAACAGGGGCCGGTGCTCGAGGCGAATGAGCGCGTCATCGGCGTGGTCGAGGGCGCACTGGGGCAACGCTGGTACGACGTGGTGGTGCAGGGCATGGAAGCCCACGCCGGCCCCACGCCCATGGAACTTCGCAAAGACGCATTGCTCGCGGCCTCCGAGCTGGTGATCGAAGTCAACCGCATCGCGCTGGCCCATGCGCCGCACGCGCGCGGCACGGTGGGTTGGATCGACAACTATCCGAACTCGCGCAATGTGATCCCGGGGCGCGTGAAGCTCAGCGTCGACTTGCGCGCGGCGGACGACGTGGTGCTCTCGGCCATGGACACCGAACTGAAGGAGGCCGTGCAGCGCATTGCCGCCAAGGCCAAAGTCGACGCCACGGTGGAGCAGGTCGTCTACTTTCCCCCGCAGCCCTTCACGCCCGCGCTGGTGTCTGCCATTCGAGAGGCGGCGCAGGCGCAGGGCATGACCTGGATGAACGTGATCAGCGGCGCGGGGCACGACGCGGTGTACTTGGCCCGCGTGTGTCCCACGGCAATGATCTTCGTGCCGTGCCTCGACGGCATCAGCCACAACGAGATCGAGGATGCGCAGCCCGACCATCTCGAGGCCGGCTGCAATGTGCTGCTGCAGGCCATGCTGCAAAGCGCGGGAGTGGCATCGCAATGAAGGTGCTGATCGCAAGGCTCAACCACGAGACCAACACCTTCTCGCCGGTGCCCACGCCGCTCGCGGCCTTCGGCCCCGATGGCCCCACGTTCGGCGAGCAGGCCTACAGGGACAACAAGGGCATGCGCACCGCCATGTCGGCCTTCATCGACCTGGCCGAGCAGGCGGGCGCGACGCTGGTCACGCCGGTGTCGGCCTCGGCCAACCCCAGCGGGCCGGTCGATGCAGAGGCCTACACCACGCTCACCCAGTGCATCGTCGATGCGGCGCCGGGCTGCGATGCCATCCTGCTCGACCTGCACGGCGCCATGGTGGCGCAGAACAGCGCCGATGGGGAGGGCGACCTGCTGGTGCGTTTGCGCGCCGCGGCGCCCGGCGTGCCCATTGGCGTGGCGCTCGACCTGCATGCCAACGTCACGCCCGCGATGGTCGGCAATGCGGACGTGATCGTCGGCTTCAAGACCTATCCGCACATTGACATGTACGAGACGGGTGAGCATGCCGGCCGGCTGCTTTTCGACCTGCTCGCGGGGCGCAGCAAGCCCGCGATGCGCTGGCACCAGTTGCCCCTGATGGCGCACACGCTGCGCAGCGCGTCGTTCACCGGCGCAATGCAGCGGGCCATCGACGCGGCACGCGAAGCCGAAAAATCGGAATCGCTCGCGGTGTCGATCTTTGCCGGCTTTTCGCTGTCGGACATCGAGGCGCCTTGCATGAGCGTGGTGGCGGTCGATGCGCAATCTCCAGAGCGTGCGCAGGCGACGGCCTACCGCATTGCGGCGCAGATGTGGGAGGAGCGCGAAGCATTCATCTACCGCAGCGAGCCGCTGGCCGAATCGGTGGCGCGTGCCAAGGCCATCGCCCAAGGCGCGACACGGCCTGTGCTGCTGCTCGACCATGGCGACAACTGCATGTCGGGCGGCAGCTGCGACACCATGGACGTGCTGCAGGAAGCGCTGTCGCAGGGGCTCGACGGCATCGGCGTGGGCCCGCTGTGCGACCCCGAGGCGGTGGCCGAGCTCATTGCGGCAGGCGAGGGGGCTACGGTTTCGGTCGCGCTGGGCAACAAGGTGTCGCTGGAAGGCATCGGCCTGTCGAAGAAGCCCGTCATGCTGACCGGCACGGTGCGCACCGTCTGCAACGGCGAATACGTGATCACCGGCCCGACCTACACCGGCCAGCGCAGCAGCATGGGCCGCACGGTGCTGTTCGACATCGGCGCGGCGCGCATCGTGGTGACCGAGCGAACGCAGGAGCCCTGGGACATCGGCGTCTTCGAATGCGCGGGGCTCGATCCGCGCAAAGAGCGGTTCTTGCTGCTCAAGTCGCGCATGTACTGCCGGCCGGTGTTCGAGCCGATCTCGGCCGCCCTGGTCGAGTGCGACAGCCCGGGCGTGACCAGTTCGGACTACGGCCTGTTCCCGTTTTCGAAGGTGCGCAGGCCCGTGTTTCCGCTCGACGCAATCTGAGCGGACGGGGTATTCGCCTACCTATGCAAAAAGTTGCATAGGTAATTGGAGGTACACCCCGATACTGCGGCGCTTCCACCCATGAAGCCCACCGCGTGAACACTTTTGCACAGAGCGCCGTCGCCGCTTGGCAGCTGCTCGTGTCGGGCGATCCGGTGCTGCTGGCGATCGTCGGGCGGTCGCTCGCGGTCAGTGCCAGTGCGTGCGCGCTGGCTTGCGGGCTGGGCCTGCTGCTGGGGGCATGGCTTGGCGTGGCGCGCTTTCGTGGCCGCGCCGCGCTGCTCACGGTGCTGAACACGCTGCTGGCGCTGCCCTCGGTGGTGGTCGGGCTGGTCATCTACCTGCTGCTGTCGCGCTCCGGGCCGCTCGGGTTCCTGGGCTGGCTTTTCTCGTTCAAGGCCATGGTGCTAGCACAGACCGTGCTGGTGCTGCCGGTGGTTACGGCGCTCACGCGCCAGACCATCGAGGATGCCGAGCGCGCGCACGGCGAGCAGCTGCGCTCGCTGGGCGCGGGGCCGTTGGTGCGCGCGCTGCTGCTGGTGTGGGACGAGCGCTACGCGTTGCTCACCGTGCTCATCGCGGCCTTCGGTCGCGCCGTCTCGGAAGTGGGCGCGGTGATGGTGGTGGGCGGCAACATCGACGGCTTCACGCGCGTGATGACCACCGCCATCGCGCTCGAAACCAGCAAGGGCGACCTGCCGCTGGCGCTGGCGCTGGGCATCGTGCTGCTGGGGGTGGTGCTGGTGCTCAACCTGGCCATTGCCGCCGTTCGCGGCTGGCGCGAGCGCGTCGACGGCGGCGGGGGCGAAGGCAGCGGCCTTGCGGTCTGGCGCCGGCCGGAGGTGCGGCCGTGAACGAACAGGTGCAGATGGCGAGCGCCGACAACACCGTGTTCGCGCTGTACGGCGTCGATGTTCGCCTCGGGCGCGTGGCGGCGCTGCAAGGCGCCACCCTGACCATCGCGGCCGGCGAGCGCGTGGCCCTCATCGGCGCCAACGGCAGCGGCAAGACCACGCTGCTGCGGCTGCTGCACGGGCTGGTGCCGCACGCGGCCGGAAGCTTCACCAGCGCGGCGCCGCGGCGCCATCAGGCCATGCTTTTCCAGCGCCCCCACATGCTGCGCGCTTCGGTAGTCTTCAACGTGGCGATGGCGCTGTGGCTGCGCGGCACGCGCTGGCGCGATGCGCGCCGCGCCGCCATTCCGGCGCTGGCGCGCGTGGGGCTCGAAGACCTGGCTGACCGGAATGCCCGCGCCTTGTCGGGCGGCCAGCAGCAGCGGGTGGCGCTGGCACGTGCCTGGGCGCTGCATCCGGCGGTGCTGCTGCTCGACGAGCCCACCGCCAGCCTCGACCCCACCGCCAAGCGCGAGGTCGAAACGCTCATTGCCGAAGCCGCGGTCGGCCGCACGCTGGTGTTTGCAAGCCACAACCTGGGACAGGTGAAGCGCCTGGCCAGCCGCGTGGTCTATCTGGAGCACGGCCGCGTGCTGGCCGATTTGCCTGTGCATGATTTTTTCCATGGGCCCCTGCCTGAAGAGGCCCGCCTGTTCGTCAAAGGAGAGTTGGCATGAATCCGTTCTTCAAGCGCCGCGGCAATGCGGGCATCCGGGCCTCGCTGGCGATGGCTGTTTTCTTCATGGCCGCGGGTGCCGTGCAGGCCGAGACCATCACCATGGCCTCGACCACGTCCACCGAGCAGTCGGGCTTGTTCGCCCATCTGCTGCCGGCCTTCAAGAAGGCCAGCGACATCGACGTCAAGGTGGTGGCGGTGGGTACCGGCCAGGCCATCGACATGGCCAAGCGCGGCGATGCCGACGTGCTGTTCGTGCACGACACCGCGGCCGAGGAGAAATTCGTGGCCGAGGGCTTCAGCGCCAAGCGTTATCCGGTGATGTACAACGACTTCGTGCTTGTGGGCCCGAAGGCCGACCCGGCCGGCGCGAGCGGCAAGGACATTGCCGCCGCGCTGAAGAAGATTGCCGCGGCCAACGCGCCTTTTGTTTCGCGCGGCGACAAGAGCGGCACTGACGCCGCCGAGCGCCGCCTCTGGACGCAGGCCGGCGTGGCCGAAGCGGGCCAGCCCGTGCCCAACGACCGCAAGGGCTCGGGCTACAAGGAATGCGGCTGCGGCATGGGGCCGGCGCTCAACATCGCGGCGTCGTCGGGCGGTTACGTGCTGGCCGACCGCGGCACCTGGCTCAGCTTCAAGAACCGCGCCGATCTTGCGGTGCTGGTCGAGGGCGACAAGCGGCTCTTCAACCAGTACGGCGTGATGGTCGTGAGCCCGGCCAAATTCCCTTCGCTGAACAGCAAAGGCGCGCAGAAGTTCGTCGATTGGGTGATTTCGCCCGCGGGGCAGCAGAGCATTGCGGCCTACAAGATCGGCGGCGAGCAGCTGTTCTTTCCGAACGCGCTGGCAAACTAGTTCATTGGGTTCCGTCGAGCTCTGACGCTAGATTCCATTGAGTACTCACCCTTCCGCTGTGTGAGAGTCTCGGGTACTGTCTTGCAGTTCACCCCGCTATGGAGCAAACCCGTTGCTATGCCAGAAGAAAGCCAAGATGAGCGCTTGTACCAGCCACCATTGACCAACAAGAAGGCCGAAGCTGACACCAGCTAGTGGCCCACGCCTTACGCCCGTTTTTGCGAGGACGCGTGCCCCGAGAAGACAACACAGAACTCCGAGTGCCGCGAGATACCCTCGGTATCACTCTGTTGCCCACAGCGTGTGAGAAGCCACGATTGTGGTTATAGAGGCAGCGATGAAAGGCGCCCATATCACTAAAAAACGCCGTAAGTCCTTCATTGCCTGCCTTTGAAGTCGTCCATAGCTCACGCCTCCAAGGGTCAAGTCTCATCGAATCCGTGTAGCTCAACGGTTCCGATAGCTGTAAGCGCCATCCAATTCGTGGGTGATTCTCGGCCTCACGGCGACAGCCAGTGCGACGTGGCAAGCACATGCCCATCATCCGCAAGCTCGAATGACCAAGCTTCGAACCCCCTTGGCTGCAGGCGGTTGTAGTACCACGCCCTGCGCACGCACGGCGATTTGCACGGGCTGCTCGCATAAAGCGAGTTGACCTTTTGACCGTAATCAAACTCATGGGGTGTGCCCATCAGTACGACGAGTTCACGCTCAGTCATGCTTGGAGAGACTTTTGCGAAGGCAGCTTCTATGCGAGAGTGATTGAAGGCGCAACCACCGAGATACAGAACAGCGACCGCACAGCTCACCAAAGTCAGTCGCTCCAGCAGTCCACGGGCGGTTATGGCGAGCCTCCATTAAGGCTCGGCAAACCGAGTAAGCCTACTGGCCTCATCGCATCATTTCGTCGCATGAGCATTTAAATAGTCCTGAACCTCTTGGCTCAAGACGACCTGTTTGGCAACGTCGGCCACTTGACTTGGAGTGACAGTAAACAGTGCATCCTCGGGCAGCACCTTGACATCTGGCAGCGTGTCGCTCCTGGCAATGATCCACACGTAGCCGTGATCGCTCCCCTTCGAGGGCAGTCCAACTGCGTCGTATTCCGAGCCCAGCGCATGTTTGAGAACCAAGGGCGCGCCGGCATGCACCCGGCTTCTTTCTTGCGATTCAACTCCTTCGAGCACGGAGTATTCGCGCTTGGTCGCCATCTCGCCCGACCGCTTGGGATGCGGTTGATCGCCCTGACGATCCGAACACCCGACTACCATCGCCGCCACCGACAGCAGAACAAGCACCAGTTTTTTCATTTGCGGTCAAACGCCTTCAGGGCGGCCGGAACAGGATTGCTTTTTTTAATAGACAGTTCGCTCTTGCCGTAGGGGCCAGCGATGACGCAGGTGCTGTATGGGAACGGATTGCCCGGCGGCTGGATGCAGCTGCGTATACCTCCCGCGTTCAGCGCTTGATTTGTCCGAGTGGCGCAGGTGTCATTGGCTGCTTGCCCGGGGGACCTGAGCGGATCAGGCAGCGGAACACCTTCCCATGATTTGAGCGACTCGATCATCTTGGCTTCCTGCTCAGGCGTCGTGGGAATGATGATCACAGTGGTATCGCGGTAGCCCGCTTGCTTGCCGAGATAGTCGGTCAAACTGGACTCTCGCGACGTTCCCGTGCCATAGCTATAGACCCCTTGTCCCGTGAAGCCGATGGCAACGTGACCTGCCGGATTGCCCGATGTTGGGCCGCCGATCATGACGGCTGTGTCCAGTCCTTTGGGATCCGTGAAGTTGAGTGGATTGGCACCCACATAGATGCCTCTGAGCCACCCGCGAGCCCAATGGGATCGGACTGCATATACCGCCCGGTGACCGGATCGTAGAACCTGTTGTGGTTGTAGAGCAGCCCTGACTCTTGATCCTCTACTTGCCCCGGATACCGCAGGTCGAAGTTCGCCAGCGTCGTAGTGCCTGTTATGGCCGGGTTCACCTTCGGGCTCACGAATCGTGTTTTTCCTGTCGTGGACGCCACCTCTCCAAACGCACCCGTCACCCACTGCCACGCCACCTTGCCATCCGTCTGCGTCAGCCTTCTGGGCGTGTTCAGGTGGTCGCTGTGGATGGCGTATTGGGTTCCTTTCACCAGTGCGGCCAGTGGCATCGGCCCGCTGGCCGTAGGCAGGTAGATGATCTCCGTCGCCCCGGTGGCAGCTTGGCTGTTGTACAGGCCCAGGGCCATACTTTCCATGCCTTGCTCTGCCTCGCTGTACAGGGTGATGGTGTTCTGACTGGCATCGAGTTTACGCACGCGCTGGCCCAGCAGGTTGTGCTGGTCGCTGGTGGCGAAGCCCACGCCGGTGCCGAGGTCCTGGATCTCGCTCAGGAAGCCGCGGCTGGCGTTGGGTGCGCAGTTTTCAAGACGAAATTGGGCTCTTGCACTTGTTCTGCGGGCGCAAGCAGCTATTGATTTCATAGTGAAACTGCGAGAGTGCATGCGTCAGAGATTTTAGGTGGTCTGAATGAGAGCGGTATTGCACTTTCGAGTTGAGACCACCCCAACAGGCAGAAGACAAGACTTGACCCCAGCGGCCGGTAGTGTGGATGGCAGCCTCGAATTAATTTGAGCCTTTAATCACGAGCCCCTTTTTCCGTTCCGCCTGCTGTCACTATCGCCATTCCTAAATCGACTCATCCCAAAGCGAGAGACCGTGAACGTCAAACTCCATCGCATCACCTTCGCTCGGCCTTAAATTACCGAGATCAGCTAGAGACAGCGTAAATGCGGCATCACCAGCAACAACATAGGTAGTTCGATTCCCCATCGGCTCAGAGTGATGGGAAATCATTTTTACCTCGCCACGCACGTGATAACTAAACGCTTCAGCAAGCGGCACTATCTGATGCTGTCGATCTGCCCCAGTGCGCAGGCAGCTTATGCTCTCGTGGGCAATTTCAACGTCGATCTCATTGTCAAGATAGGCTTGAACATTTTCATCGGCAGGAACAAATCTCGCCCACCCATGAAACATGGTGCATCTAAAATGCGCCGGATAACCAATCATGTTCGTACATCCGAGTGGCTTAAGGTCGAGCGGATCAATTTCATCTATAAATATTTTCACAGTTCCTCACATTGGTTTTATGAAACGATTTAGTAGGTGGGCCAGTGGGCGGCACTCGAATTAGAAGGGACTGGGTTACCAAAAATATCTGTCGAACTACCTTGGCCACTGCGCCCCGTTCCAGTCCCGGGCAGATGGCCATGACCATGGGGAGTCGTATTTGGCCCATGACCCTGCGGATTATTACGCATGTAATTCGACCCATTGGGATAATAGGTATGCGTGTCAGGACTATTGAGCCGATGCGGTGGATATGGCCCAGTACTTCCCCCAACAGGCTCTAGCATCACATTGCCGTTTGAATCCGTGATGAACCTACCTATGGGGACGCCGGCCCTTGTACACGCCTGTGCGTTCTGGTAGCCACGAAGTATCCCTATCAATGAAGCAACATCTCCATTGTTGTATGCACTGCCACGCCCCGTACTTGGCTGAACCGTTGGGTACGAGTAGCTGGGGTTGTATTGCCTAATTTGGCTCAACAAAGTTTGCACGCGTGAAGCCGCGAGACCACCCGAATAGGTGACGGATGGCGGCGGTGCCTGCCGCACTTGCAGCCCCTCAGGATCAACAAAACTCAGCGGATTCCCCCCCACATACCCAAACCGGTTCCACCCGCCCTCCAGCCCGATGGGATCACTCTGCATGTAGCGCCCGGTGGTCGGTGAGTAAGAGCGGAAGTAGTTGTAGCTCAGCCCGCTCTCCGCATCGGCATACTGCCCCGGATACCGCAGGTTGAAGGTCACCGGCGTTGCGGTGGTCGTTCCGGTCGTCGGCACGGTCTCCGGCCCCGCGAACCTCTTTGCCGCAGTTGTGGGTGCGGTCTCCCCAAACGCCGAGTAAGCCCACTGCCACATCACTTGCCCGCTGCCGCTGGTGATACGCCGCGGCGTATTCAGGTGGTCGCTGTGCACCGCATACATCACACCGTTGATCACCGCCGCCACCGGCATCGGTCCGCTGGCCGTAGGCAGGTACACGTACTGCGTGTTGCCCCCGCTGCTGGCCCCGCCCATGCCCGTCTCGGCCAGAAGCGTGCCGTCCTCGTCGTAGACGAAGGCGTAGCCCAGCTTCTCCGCATCCACCGTTGATGGCGTCCAGCCCTTGGCGAAGAACGCCTCCAGCGCGCTGCCCGTCGTGCCCTGCGCCGGATACACCGGCTCGGTCTTGAAGACTCGCTGACCCAGCGCGTTGTGCGCATACCGCGTGGTCGGGCTGCTGTCGGTGCGGCCCACGGTGGCGTTGGAGAAGCGCCCCTCGGCGTCGTAGCTGAAGCCGTTGAGTCCGTCGCTTGTCAGGTCGCGGTTCGCGTTGAAGGCATAGTTGACGCTGGTGGTCGTGCTTCCTACCGTTTGACTGAAGCCCATGGCCTGGTTGGAGTCAGACGACGACAGCGCGTAGCTTCTGTTCGTGCTTTGCGTTCCAATCCCTCTCGTGCTGGTCTTGCGGTTGCCATTGGCGTCGTAAGTGAAGCCGGCCGTGTTCGCTGGATTCGTCGCAGTGGCCGGGGTAATGACGTTGAAGCCAGTCACGCGTCCCGTGGGGTCATTGGTCACGCTCCAACTGATGTTGGCATTGGTCACCGTGCTGTTGGTGGCGACCGTGTCCGCAGGCCCGAAAAGGTTCTGCGTAAGACTCGTGATCCGCCCGGCGGCGTCGTAGGCATAGCTGCTGAACTCGGTGGCGGTCATGCGCCCTGCCGTGTCGTAGGCGCGCAGGGCGTACAAGGTCGTGGCGGCATCGCTGTCGGCAAAAGCCCACCCCCACTTGAACGGCTGACCCAGCGGGTTCCAGAAGATGTTGGTGACCAGGGGTTGACCCCCCCAGTTCATCTGGATGATGCGCCCGACCGCGTCGTACGCATACGTGAGCACGGCGCCACCCGGATAAGTGACGCTGCCGGGCAGCCCGTTGGCCAGGTAGCTGTAGCTGACCTGCTGCACCGCGCCGTTGGCCAGGGTCTGCTTCTTGAGGGTGACGCGCCCGAAGGCGTCCCGGGTGTAGAGCGTGGTGGCGCTGCGGTCGGCGATGCTGGCGAGGTAGCCTTTGTTCACGCCAGTGGTGCCATAGGTGAGTGTGGTGGATTTGCCGTCCGCGAAAGTGATCACGGTCGGGCGTCCCAGCAGGTCGCGCGTCACGGTGGTGGACTGGCCGAGCGCATCGACGATGGTCTTGGGCAGGCCCAGGGCGTCGTAGGCGACTACGCGCTGGCCTGTGTCGGCGCTGTTCTCGACCGTGGCGTTGCCCTGGGCATCGCGGCCGTAGTGGGTGGTAACGCCCTTGAAATCTCTTGCTGCGGTGACGTCGTCCAGCGCGTTGTAGGCCAGGGTGGCGCTGGCATTGGCCGGGTCGGTGATGGTGGTGACGCGGCGCAGGCCATCCAGGCCGAGCTGGGTGCTCTGGTTCAGGCCATTGGCAGTCGTGATGCGTTCGCCATTGGCGTCATAAGCGAAGCTCACGCTCTGATTCACGCCCTCCGTGGCGGTGCTGACGCGGTTGATGGCGTTGACGCTTTTCACCGTGGTCCAGGCGATGTTGCCGCCGCTGGTCTTAATCTGTTCGACCGTCCGGTTGCCCATGGCATCCAGGGTGAAGGTACCGGATTCGCCTTGCTTGTTGCGCCAGCCCGTCAGGCGATGGGCGGCGTCGTAGGTGTAGCTGAACGCCTGGCCGGTGGGCAGCGTCAATGTGGCGAGGGTGCCGGTGGGGTTGTAAGTGAGCTGGGTGGTCAGTTGCCCGCCGACGGTCTGGGTCAACAGACGGTCGCGGGCGTCCCATGCGTAGGTGGTGACCAAGCCATTGGGCGCGGTCTGGCTGAGCACGCGGTTGGCGCTGTCGTAGGTGTATGAGGTGACATGGCTCAGCGGGCGCACGACGGTGAGCACGTTGCCTGACGTGTCATAGGTGTAGCTGGTGACGCCGCCGTTGGGGGCGGTCTCCGTCGCCACGAGGCCTTGCGGGTTGTAGGTCCAGCTTCGGGTCTTGGTGGTGCTGGGGCTGACCAGGGTGTCGGTGACGGCTTCGCTGAGCTTGTTGCCCTGGGCGTCGTAGGTGAAGGCGGTCTTGCGGCCGGCTTCGGTAATGAGGATCGGAAGACTGAAGGTAGCGTGCCATTGAGTAATCGTCGTGCGTACCCCCGGCTCGTACAGCGCCTCGGTCACACTGATAGGCAGGCGGCGGGACACGTCCCAGTCGGTGGTGGTCGTGATGCCCTTGAAGTCGCGCTCTCTGGTAACAAGACCATTGGCATCCTGTACTCGGCTGGCGGCATCGGCTTCGCCAGTGCCCGAAGGAAGATAAGAGCCGTCCGTCACAGCAAGCTTGCCAAGGGCGATGCCGTAGCGGTAGGTGCGGCTGGTGCCCAAGGGATCGATGATGGTGGCCGAGCCCGAGGATGGATAGCTGACCTGGTAGGTCTCGGCGTTGCCGGCAAGCTGGGTGCTTATCGCCTTGCCTTGAGCGTCATAGGCGAAGGTGGCCCACCGTGCGTTTGTTTCGTCGAAGATGCCGGTGAGGGCTTGCGGAAATGAGGTGTTCTCGTAGACGAAGCTGCGGGTCTTGGCGTCGGGGTAAGTGACGACCGACAAGCGGCCCGCTGCGTCGTAGCTGTAGCCGACGGTCTTGCCTCCCGGGGCGGTGACGTTGGCGAGTTTCCCCGCACTGTTGTAGGCCAGAGTCAGGGTGCGGCCAAACGTGTTGCTGACCGTGCTCAGGCGGCCCGAACCATCGTAGGTATACGAAGTCGTCCAGCCGTTGCGAGCGACCTGGGTTTGGAGTTTGCCGGCCGCGTTGAAATTGAAAACAGTGTCATCGTCAGCACGTTTCCAACTCCAGGCACCGGAACTGAGTTGCGTCAGCGTGTCGATGCTGTTGCTAGCGGTCCAGATGGAAGCGCCGGCAGCCTTGCCGAAGAGGCGAACGTAGCCTTCTGGCAGGGTCAGGGTGACGTCTCGCGGAGCGCCAAGCGGAGTGGCAGATAGGGTGTAGTTGTGGTTGTGAGTCCAGACTTGCCCCATAACAGCGGCGGAGCGGGAAGCATCGCTGGACCAGTTGCTGCGATATGTGCGAACGAACGAGAGAGGCGCGGGTCCTGAATCCACGAAGTCGGATTCGGAGCGGTATTTCTCGCCCGTAGCAGGAAATATCGGGTAAGGCGTCGAAGCGCCAGCAACGGGCCGTTGGCATTGACCGCCATACTGGCTTCCCCTCAGTGGATCGGCAGCACTCGGCTCAGGAACACTGGCTACGCATGAGGAACTGTTTTCCTGAAAACCCTCGCTCGTATTGCAATGGCACTGTGGGGGATTGCCTACGCTGGAAACCGTGCTGCCGACAGGGCAAACATATCTGTATGCAAAGCCTAACGATTCTCCAGAGCGTCTCACCCCAGTAGCGTTCTCTACGCTATAGAAGTCGCAAGAGCCACTGCTCTCGTCGTACTGGGTGTAACCCGTCCACCCCGGGTTCATTTTTGCGTTCCACTGCGGACCCATGCTTGCACACAACGCTGCCCTGTCTGTGCCCCATGCGGTGGGAGGTATCCCCCACAACACCTCCGTGTACATGTACTCTGTAGTGGCTGTTATCGAAGCTAAAGCATTGAGGCTTAGGCAGCACAGCAAGCCAGCAATAACAAGTCCGGAAACCCGGCCCACCGCCTGCGCGCACGCGCGTAGTAACACAGTCAATTTTTTCATGACTGGCTCCCTTGCCCGTTTCGGCTGTTTTGATTGGGGCTGAATGTGGCAGCAGCTGAAACCGCTTTTGCGCGGCTGCGGCGATGCCCGATACCCAAGTTACGACGCGCGGTGGCGTCAACGATCTCTGTTGTCATGGTTTTATCCCCCCTGAAATTTCTTGTCGCCGGTCACGCTCAGCGGACGGCTTTGGTCATCGCTTCAAACAGGCCTCAGGTCCGTTCACCCCGGGGTGCAAGCGCAAGCTTTGACGCCGGAGCCTAGCCAGTTACTGGCCGCAGCTCAAATTAGGTTTCCTGGCAGTTGACATTGATCGCCCCCTGTCACTTTTCGAGCGAGCTGCCGGCTACTCTGTTAACCAGGCGCGCCATGACCTCTCAGGTCATCGACGCCGGAAGCCCCCGGCGCGACCATTCCTTCACCCCGCGATGTTGCGGGTCGAGATCTTCGAAAGGAATCGTCATCATGAACACCGCCGCACACGACGCCACCGCCATCGCCCAGCGCTACATTGCCGTCTGGAACGAGACCGATGCCGCACGCCGGGCCGAGCTGATCGAAGCCCATTGGGCCGCCGACGCGCACTACGTCGACCCGATGGCGCAGGCCAGCGGCCGCGAGCAGATCAGCGCGCTGGTCGGCGCCGTGCACCAGCGCTACCCGGGCTTTCGTTTCAACCTGTTCGGCAAGGCCGAGGCACATGGCGACAACCTGCGCTTTTCGTGGACCCTGGGGCCGAGCGGTGCCGAAGACCTGATTCAGGGCACCGACTTTGCCCAACTCGATGCCGGCAAGCTGCAGTCGGTGACCGGGTTCCTCGACAAGGTGCCGGTAGGAGCCTGAAGGCCCGGCTTCAATCGGTGGAGCCGGGAGGGCGCCCGCGCCACAGCTTGCGGTAGACCGTGGCGCGGCTGATGCCGAGGGTGCGTGCGGCTTCGGCCACGTTGCCGCGGGCATCGGTCACGGCCTTGCGGATCAGGGCGGTTTCAACGTCGCGCAGCCGGGGCTGGGCTTCGGGCGCCACGCCCCGCGAGCCCTTGCCGCCGCGCCGGGGCTGAACCTGCACGCGCAGGCCCGACCAGAGCGGCACTTCGAGCACGGCGTCGCCGCGCCGGGCGGCGTCGAACAGCATGTTCAGCGGCAGCGCGAACAGGTCGTTGCAATGCAGGGCATGCCGGCTGCGCGCCAGCGGCTGGTGCAGCATTTGCCGCGCTGCAGCATTGGCGCCGGTGACGTTGCCGTTGGCATCGACGCACAGCAGGCCTTCGGTGGCTTCGCTGCTCGGGCAGCCCGGCCACGAGAGATGCAGCCGCAGCTCGCAGGGTTCGTTCAGCACCAGCATGTTCTCGATGCTGCGCGCCGAAAGCATGGCCAGGTGACGCAGTTCCGGCCGTTCCACCACCTGGACGCCCGTCAGGTCGAGCATGCCGATGCAGTCGCCCTGCGGACCGAAGAGCGGCGCCCCGGCGCAGCTGTAAACGCTGGTGTCCTCGAAGAAATGTTCGCCGCGGTGCAGCCACACTGACTCCTGCTCGGCCAGCGCGGTGCTGATGGCGCTGGTGCCGACCGCGCGCTCCGACAGGTCGACGCCCACCCGCGCGATGTTGCGGGCATGGCGGCTGGCGGTGTCGGTGCCGTCGGGAAGCGGGCCCACGTCGACCACTGTGCCGTCGGCATCGGTCAGGACCGCGAAATAGCGCGTGTCGGCAATGGCGCGGGACACCCGCTCGATGACCGGCCGGGCCGCCGCCACCAGCGCCCGGTTGCGCTCGGCCACCTCGCGTATGACCGACTGGCCCACGGGGTCGAAGTTCACACGCTGCTGCGGCTGTCGCCCCGCCTCGATGCAGCGCTGCCACGAGCGGACGATCCACGGCTCGATTCGCACGGTGCCTCGCGAGCGGCCGGCCTCCCCGTGGATCAGCTCCCGGCGGGCTTGCGCAATGGCGAGGGAGCGCTCGGGGATGGACGGAACGGTGGAGGCGGACATCGGGTCGATTCGCTCGGATGGGGCGTCTTTTTATGGAGCTTGCCTGGCCGCAAGTTGTTTCATTTTGAGAATTTCGCGCGCACTGCGCAAGCGGTGAGGGTTTTGCCTAGGATAGTGCAGGGGGCCGGCGTCCAAGATGCCATTCGCTGAACCAGCCATCACCTTCAACGGAGACAGCCAAATGCAGGTAGCTTTCACGGTCAACGGCCGACCGGCCACGGTCGACGCTCCCCCCAACACTTTTCTGGTGCACGCGATCCGCGAGCATCTTCATCTCACCGGCACGCACGTCGGCTGCGACACCGCCCAATGCGGCGCGTGCACCGTGCACCTGAACGGGCGCGCGGTGAAGTCGTGCAACATCCTGGTCGGGCAAGTGGCCGGCGCGCAAATCACCACCATCGAAGGCGTTGCCCAGCCCGACGGCACCATGCACCCCATGCAGGCTGCCTTCAAGGAGTGCCACGGCCTGCAATGCGGCTTTTGCACCCCCGGCATGGTCATGAGCGCCATCGACCTGTGCACGCACCACCCCAAGTCGAGCGAATCCGAGATCCGCGAACTGCTCGACGGCAACCTGTGCCGCTGCACGGGCTACCAGAACATCGTCAAGGCCGTTCAGATGGGCGGCGAGGCGATGGCCTCGGGCACCCCGGTCAAGACCACCGTCACGGCGTAAGGGGAGCAACATCATGGGTGCTTCCGACTTCTCGAACCTGCCCCACATCGGCGAAGCGCTGCGGCGCAAGGAAGACTATCGCTTCCTGACCGGCGCGGGCAACTACACCGACGACATCACGCTGGCCAACCAGAGCCATGCGGTCTTCGTGCGCTCGCCGCACGCCCACGCCGTCGTCAAGTCCGTCGACACGGCCGAGGCGCTCAAGATGCCCGGCGTGGTCGGCATCTTCACCGGCAAGGACATCGAAGGAAAGATGGGCGGGCTGCCCTGCGGCTGGCTCATCAACAACCCCGACGGCACCCCCATGAAGGAGCCGATGCACCCGATCCTCGCGATCAACAAGGTGCGCTACGTCGGCGACCACGTGGCCATGGTGGTGGCCGAGACGGTCGAGCAGGCCAAGAACGCGGCCGAGGCCGTGGTGGTCGACTACGACGTGCTGCCCGCGCTGGTGAGCGTGGCCGACGCGGCCAAGACGGCGAGCGGCGTTACCTTGCATGACGAGGCCCCCGACAACCGGTGCTACAAGTGGGCGCTCGGCGACAAGGCCGCGGTGGATGCGGTGTTTGCCAATGCCGCGCACGTGACCAAGCTCGACCTGGTCAACAACCGGCTGGTGCCCAACCCGATCGAGCCGCGCGTGGCAATCGGCAGCTACAGCCGCGGCACCGACGACTACACGCTGTATGTGTCCAACCAGAATCCGCACGTCGAGCGCCTGTTGATGACGGCCTTTGTGCTCGGCCTGCCCGAGCACAAGGTGCGCGTGATCGCGCCCGACGTGGGCGGCGGCTTCGGCTCCAAGATCTTTTTGTACGCCGAAGACGTGTGCCTGACCTGGGCGGCCAAGCAGCTCAACCGCAACATCAAGTGGACGGCCGAGCGCTCCGAATGCTTCTTGTCCGATGCGCACGGCCGCGACCATGTGAGCCACGCCGAAATGGCGATGGACAAGGACGGCAAGTTCCTGGCGATGCGCGTGCACACCGACGCCAACCTGGGCGCCTACCTGTCGACCTTTTCGACCGCGGTGCCCACCATCCTCTACGCCACGCTGCTCGCGGGGCAGTACACCACACCGCAGATCTATGTCGAGGTCGATGCGTGGTTCACCAACACGGCGCCGGTCGATGCCTACCGCGGGGCGGGGCGGCCCGAAGCCACCTACCTGCTGGAGCGACTGGTGTCGCGCTGCGCCTGGGAAATGAACCTGGGCCAGGACGAGATTCGCAAGCGCAACTTCATCACCACCTTTCCGTACCAGACGCCGGTGGCGCTGCAGTACGACACGGGCGACTTCCATGCCTGCATGGACAAGGCAAAGGTGCTGGCCGAAGTCGAAGGCTATGCGCAGCGCAAGTCGGCGAGCGAAGCCCAGGGCAAGCTGCGCGGCATCGGCTACTCGAGCTACATCGAGGCCTGCGGCATCGCGCCTTCGAACATCGCCGGGGCGCTCGGCGCGCGGGCCGGCTTGTTCGAATGCGGTGAAATCCGCGTGCACCCGACCGGTAGCGTGACGGTGTTCACCGGCTCGCACAGCCATGGGCAGGGCCACGAAACCACCTTTGCGCAGGTGGTCGCGGCGCGGCTGGGCATTCCGGTCGACAACGTCGACGTGGTGCACGGCGACACCGGCCGCGTGCCCTTCGGCATGGGCACGTATGGCTCGCGCTCCATCTCCGTGGGCGGCGCGGCCATCATGAAGGCGCTCGACAAGATCGAGACCAAGGCCAAGAAGATTGCCGCGCACCTGATGGAGGCGAGCGATGCCGACATCGAGTTTGCGAACGGCGAGTTCACGGTCAAGGGCACCGACAAGAAGATTCCGTTCGGCCAGGTGGCGCTCACGGCCTACGTGCCGCACAACTACCCGCTCGACAAGCTCGAGCCCGGCCTGAACGAAACCGCCTTCTACGACCCGACGAACTTCACCTTTCCGGGCGGCACCTACATCTGCGAGGTCGAGGTGGACAAGCAGACCGGCGAGGTTCGCGTCGACCGCTTCACCGCCGTGGACGACTTCGGCACCATCATCAACCCGATGATCGTCGAAGGCCAGGTGCATGGCGGGCTGGTGCAGGGCATTGGCCAGGCGCTGCTCGAAAACTGCGTGTACGACAACGAGACCGGCCAGTTGCTCACCGGCAGCTTCATGGACTACGCCATGCCCCGGGCCGCCGACTTTCCGCAGTTCAAGCTCGACACCGTGTGCACGCCGTGCACGCACAACCCGCTCGGCACCAAGGGCTGCGGCGAGGCCGGTGCCATCGGCTCGCCGCCGGCCGTGATCAACGCCGTGCTCGACGCGCTGGCGCCGCTCGGCATCAAGGACCTCGACATGCCTGCCTCGGCCAGCCGCGTGTGGGAGGCGATGCAAAAAGGCAGCGGAAGCGCAGCGGCGGATACGCAACCGCAGGAGCCCGCGCTCTCCGCAAGCACCCAAGGCCGCCCGGCTCCCTGAACATAGAAGAAGGAATCACACCATGTACGCCTTCACACTCGAACGGCCCTCTACCGTGGCCGATGCGGCCAAGCTGGTGACCGCCGGCGCCAAGCCGCTGGCCGGCGGGCAAACGTTGCTTGCTTCCATGAAGCTCAGGCTTTCCGCGCCCGAGCGGCTGGTGGACCTTGGCGGCGTCAAGGAACTCACCGGCATCAAGAAAGACGGCAACGCGATCACCATCGGTGCCATGTCGCGCCACCTCGACGTGGCCAACAACCCCGACGTGAAAGCCGCCTTCCCGGCGCTGGCGGACCTGGCCTCGCGCATCGGCGACCGGCAGGTGCGCGCGATGGGCACCATTGGCGGGTCGGTGGCCAACAACGATCCGGCCGCGTGCTATCCCAGCGCGGTGCTCGGCTCGGGCGCCACAGTCATCACCACCAAGCGCGAGATCGCGGCGGACGATTTCTTCCTCGGCCTTTTCACCACGGCGTTGGAAGAGGACGAGCTGATCACCGCGATTCGTTTTCCGGTTCCCAAGCGCGCCGTGTACGAAAAGCTGCGCCAGAAGGCATCGAACTTTCCGTTGGTCGGCGTGTTCCTCGCGCAGTACGACAGCGGAGTGCGGGTGGCCATTACCGGCGCGGGCAACGGCGTATTCCGGCATGCGGGGCTCGAAGATGCGCTCAACAAGAGCTTTACCGCCGCGGCCGCGGCAGCCGTGAAGATCGATGCGAGTGAGCTCAACGGCGACCTGCATGCTTCTGCGGCCTACCGCGCCAACCTGATCAGCGTGCTCACGCAGCGCGCCGTGACCAAGGCGCTGGGCTGAAGCAGCCAGGCGAGAAACGGAAGGCGCGACGACATCTCGCGTCTTCCGCTACGCTTTGCCATGATCTTCCTGACCATCGATTCTCTTTCGGACGGCTTGATGAAGGCCGGCTACTTTGCCGACCGCCGCCTGGCGACGGCCGTGTTCCTTGCGCTCAAGCTGCAGCGCCCGCTGCTGCTCGAGGGTGAGCCCGGTGTCGGCAAGACCGAGCTGGCCAAGGCGCTGTCGACCGCACTCGGCCGCGAGTTGCTGCGACTTCAGTGCTACGACGGGCTGGAACAGCGCGAGGCACTCTATGAATGGAACTACGCCGCGCAACTGCTGCACATGCGCGCGGCCGAAGCCACCGGCGCCGCGCGCGACGTCGAGGCCGAGGTTTATCAACCGCACTACCTGATTCGCCGCCCGCTGCTGCAAGCGCTGCAAACTCCGGCGCCCGGCGCGGTGCTGCTGATCGACGAGGTGGACCGCGCCGACGAACCGTTCGAAGCCTTCCTGCTCGAATACCTCGGCGAATACCAGGTCAGCATTCCCGAGCTTGGCACGGTGCGTGCCGTGGTGCCGCCGGTCACCATTCTTACCAGCAACCGCACGCGCGAGCTCAACGATGCGGTCAAGCGGCGCTGCCTCTATCACTGGCTCGACTACCCTGAGCGCGAACGTGAGCTGGCCATCGTGCGGTCCCAGGTGCCGGAGGCCGGCGAGAAGCTTTCCGCGCAGGTAGCCGCCTTCGTCGCGCGGCTGCGCGATGCGCCTTTCGTCAACGCGTTCCAGCGCGCGCCCGGTATTGCTGAAAGCGTCGAGTGGGCCAGGGCGCTGATCGCGCTCGATACGGTCGAGCTCGACCCTGAAGTGGTCGTCGACACCTCGGGCATCCTGTTCAAGCAGCGCGACGACGTGGCCGCGCTCACGCGTGAGCTGGCGTCCGACCTGCTGAAGCCCGAGGAACCGGTCGCGCCCTGAGCGTGGCTTGCCAAGGCGGCCCGCATGACCGGTATCCAGCAACTCGGCGATGTACGCAGCGGCAAGCTGGCCGGCAACATCACCGCCTTTGGCCGCGCGCTGCGCCGCGCCGGTGTGCGCACCGATGCCATGCAAATCTCCCTCGCCGCCGAAGCGGCCACGCTCGTGGGCGTGGAAAGCCGGCTCGACCTGAGCGCCGCCATGGAAGCCGTCATGGTGAGCCGCGAACAAGACCGCATGGTGTTCCGCGAACTGTTCGATGCGTGGTTCCGGGATCCCGAACTCGCCAACAAGCTGCTCGCGCAGATGCTGCCGAGCGCCGAGGGCAAGGCCGAACCTTCCAAGCGCCGACCGCGCGTGCGCGAGGCACTCACCGCGCCGCGCGACCCGGCCAAGCCTGCCGTAGCCGCCAAGCCCGACAAGGAGGTCGAGTTCGATGCCGCCATGACGTCGAGCGACCGCCAGCGTTTGCAGCATGCAGACTTCAATGCGCTCGGTGCTTCGGAATACCGGCTGGTCGAACGCCTGGCGCGCGATATCTCCTTGCCCATTCCTTCGCTGCCGTCGCGCCGGCTGCGCCCGGCCAACGATGCGGGCTCGCAGCATGCGCGCATGCACTGGCCCGGCGTGCTGCACGAGGCCGCGCGCACCGGCGGCGAAATACTTCGCCTGCCGAAGCTGAGCCGCCGCGAACAGCCGTTGCCGCTCCTGGTGCTGGTCGATGTGTCCGGCTCGATGGAACGCTATGCGCGGCTGCTGCTCGCGTTTCTGCATGCAGCCACCCGCCGCGCTGGGAGGCGCGATGTGTTCGCGTTCGGCACCCGCCTGACCGACCTGACGCCTGCTTTCCGGCTGGCCGATACCGACGCCATGCTGGGCGCGGCCAGCCTTGCCATTGATGATTTCGCGGGCGGCACGCGGCTGGGCAGTTCGCTGGCCGAGCTTCGCCGCGCGCATGCGCGCCGGCTCACGGGCCGCCGCACGCTGGTGCTGGTGATCAGCGACGGGCTCGACACCGGAGAGCCCGCGCTGCTGGAAAGTGAGCTGCTCTGGCTCAAGCGCCATTCGCGCCGGCTGCTGTGGCTCAATCCGCTGCTGCGCTTCGAGGGCTACGCCCCTTTGGCGCGTGGGGCCGGCGTGCTGCACCGGCATGCAGATGCGATGCTGGCAGTCCACAATCTCGGTGCCCTTGAACAGCTGGCCGCCAGCATCGCCGCACTGATGCGATCCGGCCGCTAGGCCTTACAGGAAACAAGAAGGAAACCCACCATGGAAATGCTCGGCAACCGCCGCCTCGGCATCACGCAACAGCAGGCGTGGGAAGCGCTGAACGATCCCGAGACGCTCAAGAAGTGCATTCCGGGCTGCGACAAGTTCGAGCTCACGGGCGACAACCAGTACAGCGTGGCGCTGGCCGTCAAGATCGGCCCGGTGTCGGCCAAGTTCAACGGCAAGGTGATGCTGTCGGACATCGTCGCGCCCGACGGCTACAAGCTCACCTTCGAAGGGCAGGGCGGTGTTGCGGGCTTTGCCAAGGGATCGTCCAGCGTAACGCTCAGGCCGCTGGACGGCGCCGCAGCCGAGCCGGCGCCGGCCGGCTGCGAACTCGACTACACCGTGCAGGCGCAGGTCGGCGGCAAGATCGCCCAGCTCGGGCAGCGCCTGATCGACGGCGCGGCCAAGTCGACCGCGGACGACTTTTTCAAGCGCTTCGAGGCCGAGATGCAGAGCCGTTACGGACCGCCCCCCGCGGCCGCCGAAGAAACGACGGAGGCACCCGCGGAAAAAGCAGGCGTCATGTCCGGTCTCATGAAGAAAATGGGCCTCGGCAAGAAGGACGACAAGGACGCGTCCGCCGCGCCGGGGAACGAAAGCTGAGGGCTGGCGACGCCATGGAAAATCTCGATGTGATGGTGCTGCGCACGCTGCGCGACTGGCGTCAGGCTGGCAAGCGCGCGCTGCTGACCACGGTGGTGCGCACCTGGGGCTCGTCGCCGCGGCCGGTCGGCTCGATCATGGCGCTGGCGGACGACGGCGCGGTGGTCGGCTCGGTTTCGGGCGGCTGTATCGAGGACGACCTGATCGCCCGCTACAGCCACGCCCACGCGAACAACGGTCAGGGCGAAGAGGTGCCGCCGGGTGCGCCGCCCAAGCTCGTGAAGTACGGCATCACGGCCGACGAGGCGCATCGCTTTGGCCTGCCCTGCGGCGGCACTTTGGAACTGCTGCTCGAATACGACCCCGATGCCGCGCTGCTCGATGCGCTGGTTGCCGAGCTCGAGCAAGGCAAGCTGATGCAGCGCACCGTCACGCTAGCGACCGGTGCCGTGCGGCTGAACGAAGCCAAGGCGCCTGACGAACTCAGGGTGAACGACACCGAGCTCACCAACACCTTCGGGCCCGAATACCGCATGCTGCTCATCGGCGCGGGGCAGTTGGCCGAATATCTTGCCACGATGGCCAAGTTCAGCGGCTTTGCCGTGACGCTGTGCGACCCACGCGCGGAATACCGCACCGCATGGTCGCTGCCCGGCGTGGAAATCACCACCGAGATGCCCGACGATGCCGTGCTGGCCTTCAGGCCCGACCGGCGCAGCTGCGTGGTCGCGCTCACGCACGACCCCAAGCTCGACGACCTGGCGCTGCTCGAGGCGCTGCAGAGCGAGGCGTTCTACGTAGGTGCGATCGGCTCGCGCCGCAATGCCGATGCGCGGCGCGACCGCATGATCGAGCACTTCGACCAGACGGCCGAATCGCTCGCGCGGCTGCGCGGCCCCATCGGCATCTACATCGGCAGCAAGACGCCGCCGGAAATCGCTGTGAGCGTGATGGCGGAGATTCTTGCGGTGAAGAACGGCGTGACGCTGCCGCGCGAAATGGAAGTGGCACGCGCCAAGGGCCTGCAGCAGCTCGCGATGAGCTGAGGCCCCGGCCGGCTTTTTCTGCGCAGTTCAATTCAGCGGGCCCGACTTTGCCGCGGGCGGCACGTCGCCGCCTTTTTGCCGCTCGCGAAAGAGTGCCGCGCGCATCAGGAAGATGGTGGTGATGGGAGCCGTGAGCGCAATGAAGAGAACGATCAGCACGGCGTGCAGGAACAGGCTGTAGCCCTGCACCGAGAAATACACGATGGTGGCAATCGTCATGCACCACACGCCCACCGTGGCGCCGAGCGTGGGCGCATGAATGCGGCGGAAAAAAGTGGGCAGCCGCACGAGACCGAAGGAGCCGATGGCGGCGAAAGCCGCGCCGAGCACCGCGAACACGGCGGTGACGATTTCGGCCCACAGCGGCAGCGGCCCCACGATGAAATCAGTCATTCAATGACCTCCCCGCGCAAGAGGAACTTGGCCATCGCCGTTGACCCGACAAAGCCGAACAGCGCCGTCAGCATGGCCGCTTCGAAGTACACATTGCTCGCATAGACGATGCCGAGCACCAGCATCATCAGCATGCCGTTGATGTAGAGGCAGTCCAGCGCCATCACGCGGTCTTGCGCGGTCGGCCCGACCAGCAGGCGGGCCATGGCGCAGAGCATGGCCACGGCCAACAGCAGGAGTGCGAGCCTCAAGGCCCAGAAGAGTACAGGCGTCATGATTCGAAGATCTCCATCAGGGGGTGTTCGTAGCGCTGCTTGATCATGGCGACGAAGGCGGCTTCGTCGTCGACGTCGAACACGTGGATCAGCAGCACGCTGCTGTCGAACGAGATTTCGCCCCAGGCGGTGCCGGGCGTGAGGCACATGATCATGGCCAGCACCGCAAGCCCGTTCGGGTCGCGCAGATCGAGCGGCACATTCACGAACTTCGATTCGATGCGCGATGTGCGGCGCGTGAGCAGCCGGCGTGCCACGAAGAGAGCCGATTGCAGCATGTCGGCCACCGCCCGGCCCGTGAGCCGCAACGCGACCCAGGGCTTGCGCATGCGCACGGCGGCTGGCCTGAGACCCTTGGTGAGCAGCGGCACCGCAATGGCCAGCACCGCGGCCGATGCCAGCGTGGCGGCCTCCAGCGACTGGTTGAGCAGGAGCCATACCGCGAACAGCGCAATCGACAGCGGCGGCGAAGGAATCCAGCGCTTCATGGTGCAGTGCCCTTCTGCGCAGGCACGGGGTTGGGCACCTGCCGTGCATTGAGCACGGCATCGCGATACGCAGTCGGCGTGCGCAGTCCTTCGGCGGTGATGAGTGCGTGGCGCATGACAGGGCCGGCCCATATCGTCAACGCCACGCAGGCCGCAAGCAGGCCGGCCACCGGCAGCACCTCGAGGGCGGGCAGCGCGGGCATGGTGGGATGCGGCTGGGTCCAGAAATGGCGGATGCCGGTGCGGCTCAGAGCAATCAGCGCCAGGAAGCCCGATGCGATCAGCAGCGCCAGAAAAATCCACGCCGGTGTGGAGGTGCCGCTGGTCACGAAGGCGCCGGACAGCATGGCGAACTTGCCCACGAAGCCCGAGAGCGGCGGCAGGCCCGCGAGCAGCAAGGTGCAGCCGATGAAGCTCAGGCCGAGAAATGCCACGCCGGCCGGAATGGCGCGGCCATAGAGCGCCTGCGCCTCATCGTCGAGGTTCACGTCGTCGAGCACGCGCAGGTCTTCGGCCAGGAAAGGCGCATTGCCCGCCGCTTCGTGTGGCGCAACGCTCATGCCGGCGTTGCGCCAGCGCTCGATCATGTCGATCAGCAGGAAGAAGGCACTGACCGCGAGCGTGGAGCTCAGCAGGTAATAAAGGGCGCCGGCCCATACGGCGGGCTCCCCGAGCCCGATGGCGGCGAGCAGCGTGCCCGCCGACACCAGCACGCTGAAGCCCGCCAGGTTGGAGAGCCGCTGCGTGCCGACGATGCCCATGGCACCCGCGAACAGCGTCGCAAGGCCGATGGCGATGAGCGCGGACTGGCCGAACGCGGCCGAGGCGCCGGCATCCGGCGCAAAGAGCAGCGTCCACAGCCGCAGCAGCGTGTAGATGCCGAGCTTGGTCAACAGCGCAAAGACCGCGCCCACCGGCGACACCGCCGCGCTGTAGGCCGGCACCAGCCAGAAGTTGAGCGGCCATGCGCCGGCCTTGGCGAAGAACGCGGTCGCGAGGATGGCGGCCGCCGCATGCACCAGGCCGCGATCGGTCGGCGCGAGCTCGGCGATGCGCACGCTCAGGTCGGCCATGTTGAGCGTGCCCGTCACGCCGTAGAGCAGCGCCGCGCCTATCAGGAAAAGAGACGACGCGGCCAAGTTGATGGCGATGTAGTGCAACCCCGCCTGCACGCGCAGCCGGCCCGAACCATGCAGCAGCAGGCCGTAGGAGGCAGCGAGCATCACCTCGAAGAAGACGAACAGGTTGAACAGGTCGCCGGTGAGAAAGGCGCCGTTCAGGCCCATGAGCTGCAGCTGCAGCAGCGGATGGAAATGCACGCCGGCCCGGTCCCAGCGCGAAGTGGAATAGATCGAGGCCGCGAAGGCGACCACGCCCGTGAGCGCCACCATCATGGTCGACAGGCGGTCCGCCACCAGCACGATGCCGAAAGGGGCTTGCCAGTTGCCGGGCAGGTAGACGCCGATGGAGCCCGGGCCGTCGCCGGTATCGGGCGCATTCACCCAGCGCAGCAGCGCCAGCGCCGCCAGCAGGCCCACCAGCCCCGAGACCACGCTCAGGGCCGACTTGGCGCGGCGCCGGTTTTCGCCGAGCAGCAGCATCAAGGCCGCGGTAAGCAAGGGCACGAGGATCGGCACCGCCACCAGATGCGGCATGCTGAAGTCGAGCAGGCGGTCGAGCAGGTGAACCGGTTCCATCACTCGGCCGCCTCCTGCCGTTCTTCGCCGTCCACATGGTCGGTGCCGGCCAGGCCGCGCGAGGCCAGCAGCACCACGAGGAACAGCGCCGTCATCGCAAAGCCGATGACGATGGCCGTCAGCACCAGCGCCTGCGGCATCGGGTCCGCGGTGTTGGCCAGCGTGGACGTGAAGCCCTTGACGAGCACCGGCTCGCTGTCGAGCTTGAGCCGCCCCATGCTGAAGATGAAGAGGTTGACCGCGTACGAGATGAGCGTGAGGCCCATGATCACCTGGAAGGTGCGGGGGCGCAGCAGCAGGTACACGCCCGAGCCGGTGAGCACGCCGATAGCGAGTGCGAGCACGATTTCCATCAGTGCACCCCCTCCACGGCTACGGATTGGGCCTGGGCTTCCTTTTCGGCCTGCTCGTCGGCCCAGCGGTGGCTGCGTATGGACTGGTGGGCCAGCGCGGTAAGAATGAGCATGGTGGCGCCGAGCACCAGCGCGAACACGCCGATGTCGAAGAAGAGGGCGCTCGGCACATGCAGCTCGCCCAGCACCGGAAGATGCAGGTGAGCCGTGTGCGTGGTCATGAACGGATAGCCGAAGATCACCGCGCCGCTGCCCGTAACCAGCGCCAGCAGCAGGCCGACGGCGATCCAGCGGCGCGGATAGATGCGCAGGTGCTCTTCCACCCATTCGGTGCCGGAGACGATGAACTGCAGCAGCAGCGCCACCGACATCACCAGCCCCGCCACGAAGCCGCCGCCCGGCGAGTTGTGGCCGCGCATGAAGAAATAGACCGCGACCAGCACCGCGAGCGGCAGCAGCAGCCGCACCAGCACGGCCGGCACCATCAGGTAGCCCACGGCGGTGTCCTTGGCAAGGCGCGGGTTCAGCAGGTCGCTGCTGCCGTCGTCGGCCTGCAGGCGCTGCTGCACCGGCAAGGCCATCGATTCGCGCGCCGGACGGAAGCGGCGCAGCAGCGCATACACGGTGAGCGCCACCACGCCAAGCACCGTGATCTCTCCGAAGGTGTCGAAAGCGCGGAAGTCGACCAGCATCACGTTGACCACGTTGGTGCCGCCGCCTTCGGTGAGTGCGCGCTCCAGGAAGAAAGGCGAGATGCTCTGCGGAAACGGCCGCGTCATCATCACCCAGGCCAGCGCCGACATGCCGCCGCCCGCGGCAGCCGCCACCAGCAGGTCGCGCCCGCGCCGGCCCCATGGGCGCAGCCTGGCGCGCGCGGGCTGGATCGCGTCCTTGCTGCGCATCGGCAGCCAGCGAAGCCCCAGCAGGATCAGCACCGTGGTGACGGCTTCGACCACGAGCTGCGTCAGCGCAAGGTCGGGCGCCGAGAACCAGATGTAGGTGACCGAGCACACCAGGCCCGCGCCCGAGGCCAGCATCAGCGCGGCGAGCCTGTGGAACTTGGCCTGCCATGCCGCGGCCAGCGCGCAGGTGCCGCCGATGAGCCAGGTCATTGCGAACATGGTCGAGAAAGGCAGCAGTTCGCGGGTGCCGCGCGCCACGGGCGCGGTCCAGAGCGAAACGGCGGCGCCCGCAGCGGCTACTGCAATCAGCAGCAGCAATTGCGTTTGCAGGCGCCGGGTGCCCAGCACGCGCCGGCTGCGACGGCCGGCTTCGCTGAGTTGCGCGAGCAGATGTTCGAAGATGACCTGTCCGTCGAAGCGGTGCAGCAGCGGCGTGTGCGCGAGGTCGCCTTTCGCACGGCGTCGGCGCTGCGAGAGGTAGAGCGCCATGCCGCCGGCCAACGCCACGAAGCTCATCGCCAGCGGCAGGTTGAAACCGTGCCACACGGCCAAGCTGTATTCGGGCAGCAAGCCGCCGACCACCGGCGTGGCGGCAGCGGCCAGCAGCGGGCCGATGGACCACGCCGGCGCCACGCCGACCACCAGGCACACGAGCACCAGCAGCTCGACCGGCACGCGCATCCAGTGCGGGGGCTCGTGCGGCTGCCGCGGCACGTCGGGCCCGCAGGGTGGCCCGAAGAACACGTCGAACACGAAGCGCGCCGAATAGGCCACGCTGAAGACGCCCGCAACGGTCGCGATGATCGGCAGGCTCACGTTGATCCAAGGCGTTGCCTGGATGAACACCGTCTCGGCGAAGAACATCTCCTTCGAGAGAAAGCCGTTGAGCAGCGGCACGCCGGCCATCGAAGCGCTCGCGATGACGGCCAGCGTGCCCGTGATCGGCATCAGCCGCATCAGGCCGCTGAGCTTGCGGATGTCGCGCGTGCCGCTCTCGTGGTCGATGATGCCGGCGGCCATGAAGAGCGAGGCCTTGAAGGTCGCATGGTTCATGACGTGGAACACCGCCGCCACCGCCGCGAGCGGGCTGTTGAGCCCGAGCAGCAGCGTGATGAGCCCCAGGTGCGAGATGGTCGAGTAGGCAAGCAGCGCCTTCAGGTCGCGCTGGAACATGGCAACAAAGCCGCCGAGCAGCAGCGTGATGGCGCCCGCGCCGCCCACCAGCCAGAACCACATCTCGGTGCCAGACAGCACCGGCCACAGCCGCGCCATCAGGAACACACCCAGCTTCACCATGGTGGCCGAATGCAGGTAGGCCGAAACGGGCGTGGGCGCCGCCATGGCGCGCGGCAGCCAGAAGTGGAACGGGAACTGCGCGCTCTTGGTAAAGGCGCCCAGCAGTATCAGCACCAGCGCGGCAGGGTAGAGCGCGTGCGCACGAACTGCGTTGCCTGAAGCAAGCACCACGTCGAGCTCGTAGCTGCCCGCAATGCGGCCCAGCACCAGCACGCCGGCCAACAGGCAGAGTCCGCCGGCACCGGTAACGGTGAGCGCCATGCGCGCGCCGCGCCGCGCATCGCGCCGGTGATGCCAATAGCCGATCAGCAGGAACGAGAACAGGCTGGTGAGCTCCCAGAACAGCACCATCTGGATCAGGTTGCCCGAGAGCACCACGCCCATCATCGCGCCCATGAACGCGAGAAAGAATGAGAAGAAGCGCGGCACCGGGTCGGAGGCCGACATGTAGTAGCGCGCATAGAGCACCACCAGCGCGCCGATGCCGAGCACCAGCATGCAGAACAGCCACGCAAAGCCGTCCATGCGAAACACGAGGTTGAGGCCAAGCTCCGGCAGCCACGCTATTTCCTGGCGCAGCACATTGCCGTGTGCAATTTGTGGAAAGAACCATGCGGCCTGCACCGCGCAGCCTAGCGCGACGAGCCCCGCCAGCGTCGACTCCCGGTTGCGCGCGTTCGACGGCATCAACGCGGCCAGCACGCTGGCAATGAAAGGGAGTGCGACGAGAAAGACCAGGGGCATTGCGGTCGATTCTATCGACCGGCCCTTTGCTGCCGGGGGGCATGACCGCACGGCACGAGGCTGTTTTCAGCCTGCCGGCAGGGAGGCGGGGAGGCTAGCCGACCGCGAGTTGCACGGTGCGTATGCCCAGCCAGGTCAGCATCAGCGAACCGCCAAGATGCAGCATGCTGGTGCCCAGCGCGAGCAGAGGGCGTCCGTCGAGCAGCAGTGCCACGACTTCGGCCGAGAAGCTCGAAAACGTGGTGAGGCCGCCCAGAAAGCCCGTGATGAGCAGCAGACGCCACACCGGATCGAGCTGCGGCATGGCCTGAAAAGCGCCAACCGCCACGCCGACCAGATAACCGCCGATCAGGTTGGCGGCCAGCGTGCCGTAAGGCACAGGGCCGCCTGTGTTGAGCCACAGGCCGAGGCCCCACCTGGCCAGTGCGCCGAACGAGGCGCCGAGGCAGATTGCAAGAACCGGCAATGCTGGCATTCGTTCTTTTCCGGCGGCTATTTCTCGACGCCCATCACCACGTTCGGCAAGACCGTGACGATGCTCGGGAACAGCGTGATCAGCACGATGCACAGCACCAGGCAGAAGAAGAACGGAATGGCCGCCTTGGCGATCACGTTGCTGTCCTTGCCGGTCATGTTCTGCAGCACGAAGAGGTTGAAGCCCACCGGCGGCGTGACCTCGGCGATTTCGACCAGCAGCACGATGAAGATGCCGAACCAGATCAGGTCGAAGCCGGCCTTCTGGATCATCGGCAGCACCACCGCGCTGGTGAGCACGATCATCGAGATCCCGTCGAGGGCAGTGCCCAGCACCAGGTACACCACTACCAGCGCGCCAATCAGCGCATAGGGCGACAGGTGCATGCTGTCGACCCACTCGGCCAGTTCGCGCGGAATGCCGGTAAAGGCCATGGTCTTGGTGAGGAAGGCGGCACCTGCCAGGATGAACATGATCATGCAGCTGGTGCGCGTGGCACCCATGATCCCTTCCTTGAAGTTCTTCCAGGTGAGGCTCTTGCCCCAGGCGGCAATGGCCAGCGAGCCCAGCACGCCGAAGGCCGCGCATTCGGTGGCCGTGGCCCAGCCCGCCACCAGCACCCACACGATGAAGACGATCAGCAGCGCGCACGGAATGAGGTTGCCCGAGAGGCGGATCTTCTCCATGAAGGTGGTCGGCGGATCGGCAGGCGGCACCTGGTCGGGGTTGCGCAGGCTCCACCAGCCGATGTAGCCCGAGAACAGCAGCATCAGCAAGAAGCCCGGCAGGAAGCCGGCCAGGAAGATGCGAATGATGGACGCGTCGGCCGCCACGGCATACACCACCATCGTGATCGATGGCGGAATCAAAATGCCCAGCGTGCCGGCAGTGGCGAGCGAGCCGATGGCCAGCTTTTCGTTGTAGCCGCGGCGCTTGAGTTCGGGCAGCGCCACCTTGGCGATGGTCGCGCAGGTGGCGGCCGACGAGCCCGAGACCGAGCCGAACACGCCGCATCCGAGAATGGTGGTGTGCATCAGCCGACCGGGCACGCGGTTGAGCCAGGGCCGCAGGCCCTCGAACATCTCTTCGCTGAGCTTGGTGCGAAAAAGAATCTCGCCCATCCAGATGAAAAGCGGCAGCGCCGCGAGCTCCCAGCTTGCGTTGCTTTCCCAGAAGGCCGAGAACAGGTTCTTGCCCGGCAGCGTGTTGGTGAAGAAGGCCTGGCCGACCCAGCCGACGATGGCCAGCGTCATGGCGATCCAGACGCCGCCCGCCAGCAACAGCAGCATGATGGCGAGCAGCAAGGCGCCCATCCAGAGATTTTCGAACATCGGTGTCTTGTTGTTGTGGTTCAGACGTCGGAAGAGAAGTCGCCGGCGGCGTGGCGTTCTTCGATGGCGCGCTGGTAGCTCGGCTTTTCGCCGCGCACCACACCCACCAGTTCATCGATCATCGCGATCAGCAGCAGCCAGCAGCCGATCACGAAGGTCGATTGCGGAATCCAGATCGGAATGACCACGAGGCCGGTTGCCATTTCGGCGAACTCGTAGCTCTCGTAGGTGAAGCTGGTGGCCCAGTAGGTGAGATAGGCCACCGACACCGAGGCGATCAGCAGGCAGATCACGTCGAGCACGCGCCGTGCCTTGGGCGGCACGGCGTCGAGCAGCAGCGTCACGCGCACGAAGTCGCCGTGCCGGAAGGCGTGCGCCATCGCGAAGAACGCGGCCGCGGCGCACAGCCAGGAAACGACGTCGTTCAGCCCGCTCACGTGCCAGTTCATCTGCCGCCCCACGCCGGCCAGGATCATCAGCACGAAGATCAGGAACACGCAGAAGGCGCCGAGCGCGCCGGCGCCGTTGTAGAGGTTATCCAGAAAGCGGCGCACGGTTCAGGCCTCCCGCGATGAGCGTGGAGCCTTCATTACTTCTTCTTGTAGGCGTCGACGATCGCGGCGCCGTCTGCACCGGTGGCCTTCAGCCAATCGGCCTGCATGATGCCGCCGACCTGGCGCATGTCGGCGTCGAGCTTGGGCGAGGGCTTGTGCACCTTCATGCCGCGTTCGGTCAGGAGGCGCTTGTACTCGTCGTTCTTCTCCTGGGCGATTTTCCAGCCACGGGCTTCGGCGTCGGCCGCGGCCTTGGTGACGGCGGCCTTGGTGGCGGCGTCGAGCGCGTCGAAGGCCTTGGCATTCACGAGGATCGCGTTCTTCGGAATCCAGGCCTGCGTGTCGTAGAAGTTCTTGATGTGCTCGTAGGTCTTGGTGTCGTAGCCGGTCGAGCCCGAGCTCATGTAGCTTTCGATCACGCCGGTGGCCATGGCGGCGCTGAGTTCGGCCTGCTGGATCTGCACCGGCTGGGCACCGATCAGCTCGGCGATCTTTGCGGTGGCCGGGCTGTAGGCGCGCCACTTGATGCCGCGCAGATCGGCCACCGAGCTGATCTCTTTCTTGGAATAGATGCCTTGCGGTGCCCATGGCACCATGAACAGGATCTTGATGCCCTGGGCCGCGAGCAGCTTTTCCATGGCGGGCTTGGACGCGTCGTACAGCTTCTTCGCATCCGGGTACGTGGTGGCGAGGAAGGGCACGCCGTCGAGCGCGTAGATCGGGTTTTCGTTCGCGTAGTTGGCGAGCAGGATTTCACCTGCCTGGGCTTGGCCGCTTTGCACTGCGCGCTTGATTTCAGGGGCCTTGAACAAAGAGGCGTTCGCATGCACGGTGATCTTGACCTTGCCGCCCGTGGCCGCGTCCACGTCTTTCGCGAACTGCGTGATGTTCTCGGTGTGGTAGTTGGTTGCCGGGTAGGCGGTGGGCAGATCCCACTTGGTTTGCGCGAAGGCTGCGGCGCCGAGGGTGAGACCAGCGAGGGCAATACCGAACTTGTGATTCATGAGCGCTCCGGAACGTATGAAAGTGAAAACGAAAGCGAGCATACGTGCAAATTCCGGGCCACCGCTGAGGCATTTCCCTGCCACGCGGCCGCGCGCGACGGTCGCTTGTTCCCTTTGCAGCGCGCACAAAAAAGCCGCCTTGCGGCGGCTTCGGTTATCGCGTTGCCGAGGTGCCGCGAGGGGCGGCACCGGCCGGCGGACGATGGGTGTGCGATCAGGGCTTGGCGGGCTTCGCGTCGGCGGCGGTGGCCTTCACGGGCTTTGCTGCCGTTTCCGCCTTGGCGGCCTTGGCGGGGGCCGGTGCACTGGCTTGGCCACCGAAGGCCTGGCCGTTGACCGTGAGGCCTTCGGCTGACAACTTTTCTGCCTTCTTTTCCTTCACGCCCTTGATGCGCTGCATGAAGTCGGGCCAGTCCTTGAACTCGCCTTCCTTGCGGGCGTCGAGGATGCGCTTGGACATTGCGGGGCCAACGCCCTTGATGCCGTCGAGATCGGCCGCAGTGCCCTTGTTGACGTCGACAGCGGCGAACGAGGCAACCGCAAACAGCATGGCCATGGCGGCCAGGATTTTCTTGAACATGATCGAACTCCCTGATTTGTTGATTTGAGTGTTTGCCGACGGAGGTGCCGGCTCGCGTTCAACGAATGCAGGGAAAGGGGCGTTGACGGCCTTGCGTGCCGCAAGGCCCCTGGTGACCATTGTTCCGAACCATGTTCGGAACGTTGCTCAGAGTTCTTCGACGCGGCGCGGCGGATAGCTGTCCCAGGCCTGGCAACCGGGGCAGTGCCAGAAGTACTGGTGCGCCTCGAAGCCGCAGGCAGCACAGCGGTAGCGCATGAGCGGACGGGTGGCCTGGTCGAGTGCGCGCTGCACTTGCGGATGGAACTGCTCGTGCTCGAAGCGCTCGCCGGCCAGCCAGCGCGATGCGGCGACCAGAGAGGGTTGCTGGGCGAGATGCGCGATGTAGCCGTCGCGCGGCGCGAGCGGTTGGCCATCGGCCGCCGGAACGGCCGCGGTCGGAGAGCCACCGAGTGCCATCAGCGCCTCGAGAACGTCGATCGACGGCGAATCGGCATAGCGCCGTTGCAGCAGCGCGAGCGCTTCGCCTTCGCGGTGCGCGGCAACGGCGGCTTGCTGCAGCGCCGGCGCATACAGCGGCAGCGCGAGCGGGGCGGTGTCGCTCAGGGCAAGCAGGGTGTCGAAGGCTGCGGTTGCCTCGCCGTTGCGCAACTGCAGCGTGGCCGAATCGATGGCCGGGCGCGGTGCCTGCGGCGCCAGTGCCACGGCTTCGGAAAGCAGCCGGCTGGCCGTGGCCAGGTCGCCGGCCGCGACCTGCTCGGCGGCCTGTTCGCACAGATGGTGCGCCCGGCGCGTGCTGTAGCTTGCCTGGTCGGACTCATCGAGCTTCTGCGCCACGTCAGCGGCCTGGGTCCATTCGCGCGAGCGTTCGTAGATGGCCAGCAGCGCCAGCCGTGCTTCGTTCTCGTAGCGCGTGCCTTCGAGCTTCTGAAGCGCGGCTTCGGCGCGATCGAGCAGGCCGGCGCGCAGGAAGTCTTGCGCGAGTGCGTGCTGCGCGCGCTCCCGGTCGGCGCGGCTCAGGTCGCCGCGGCCCAGCAGGTGCTCGTGCACACGCACGGCGCGCTGGTATTCGCCGCGGCGGCGGAACAGGTTGCCGAGCGCAAAGTGCAGTTCCTGCGTGTCGGGGTCGTTCTGCACGGCCTCTATGAACGCGTCGATGGCCTGGTCCTGTTGCTCGTTGAGCAGGAAGTTGAGGCCGCGGAAATAGGCCTTCGGGGCTTGCCTGTTTTCGAGCTTGAGCTGCCGGATGTCGAAGCGCGATGCGAGCCAGCCCAGCACAAAGGCGACGGGCAGGCTGATCAGCAGCCAGCTGGGATCAAAGTCCATGTTGACGTACGGCGGGAAGGTCGGTGGCGGAGATGGAGGGAGCCGGCGCTGGCGCGGTGGCTACCGCCAACCCCGCGGTTGCGGGGGCTTGCTGCGGCGCGGAGGGCTGCTGGGCTGCCGCGGCGGCGCGGTGCTTCCACCATCCGGGCAGCATGCCGAGCGCGCCCACCACGAGTCCGCCGGCGAAGGCTGCGAGCACGACGAGCACCAGCGGCGCGCGCCAGTGGGTGCCGAAGAAGAAATAGACGGTCGCGTCGTGCTGGTTGTTCAGCGCGAAGGCGAAAAGCGTAAAAAAAATGGCTGCCTTGAGCAGCCACAGGAGGTATTTCATAGCCATTCCCGTTGCCGGGAGCATTCTACGTTTGCATCATCCATGCGGATCAGGGCTTGCTGCTCCTGGCTTCCTTGCCGCCGCCGAGTTCGGCGGTCTTGGCGTCGACCGCTTCGCGCAGCGCCTTGCCCGGCTTGAAGTGCGGCACCCGCTTTTCGGGAATCTGAACGCTTTCGCCCGAACGCGGGTTGCGGCCGATGCGCGGCGGACGCCGGCTGACCGAAAAGCTGCCGAAACCGCGGATCTCGATGCGATGCCCGCGCACCAGCGCGTCGCTCATCGCGTCGAGGATGGTCTTGACGGCGTATTCGGCATCGCGGTGCGTCAGCTGCGCAAAGCGCGCTGCGAGTTCTTCGACGAGGTCAGAGCGGGTCATAGGCCAAACAAAAACGTGGACGAAAAAAAAGACAGAGCGGCCCCAGGGCCTGCTCTGTCTTCTGGCTCAGCTTACTTGCTGTCGTTGTTGTCGAGCTTGGCGCGCAGCAGGGCGCCCAGGCTGGTCGTGCCCGCGTTTTCGCGTGCCGACTGCTGGCTCAGGTTGGCCATGGCGCCTTGTTCGTCGACCATGTCCTTCTGCTTGATCGACAGCTGGATGTTGCGGGTCTTGCGATCCACGTTCAGCACGATGGCAGTGACTTCGTCGCCTTCCTTCAGCACGTTGCGGGCATCTTCGACGCGGTCGCGCGAGATTTCCGAAGCACGCAGGTAGCCGAGGATGTCTTCGCCGAGGTCGATTTCAGCGCCGCGGGCGTCAACCGTCTTGACCTTGCCGGTCACGATCTGGCCCTTGTCGTTCACGGTGGTGAACGTGGTGAACGGATCGCTGTCGAGCTGCTTGATGCCCAGGCTGATGCGCTCGCGGTCGACGTCGACTGCCAGCACGATGGCTTCGACTTCCTGGCCCTTCTTGTAGTTGCGAACGGCGGTTTCGCCGGCTTCGTTCCACGAGAGGTCCGAGAGGTGAACCAGGCCGTCGATGCCGGCAGCCAGACCCACGAACACGCCGAAGTCGGTGATCGACTTGATCGGGCCCTTGACGCGGTCGCCGCGCTTGGTGTTTTGCGCGAACTCTTGCCACGGGTTGGCCTTGCACTGCTTCATGCCCAGGCTGATGCGGCGCTTGTCTTCGTCGATTTCGAGGACCATGACTTCGACTTCGTCGCCCAGCGAGACGATCTTGTTCGGAGCGATGTTCTTGTTGGTCCAGTCCATTTCGGAAACGTGCACCAGGCCTTCGATGCCGGGTTCGAGTTCGACGAACGCGCCGTAGTCGGCAATGTTCGTGACCTTGCCGAACAGGCGGGTCGATTGCGGGTAGCGGCGCGAAACGCCCATCCACGGGTCGTCGCCCATTTGCTTGAGACCCAGCGAGACACGGTTCTTCTCGGTGTCGAACTTGAGGATCTTGGCGGTGATTTCCTGGCCGGCCTGAACGACTTCGCTCGGGTGGCGGACGCGGCGCCATGCCATGTCGGTGATGTGCAGCAGGCCGTCGATGCCGCCGAGGTCGACGAACGCACCGTATTCGGTGATGTTCTTGACGACACCGCGCACGACTGCGCCTTCCTTCAGGGTTTCCATCAGCTTGGCGCGCTCTTCGCCCATGCTGGCTTCGACCACGGCACGGCGCGACAGCACGACGTTGTTGCGCTTGCGGTCGAGCTTGATGACCTTGAATTCCATGGTCTTGTTTTCGTACGGCGTCAGATCCTTGATCGGACGCGTATCGATCAGCGAGCCCGGCAGGAATGCGCGGATGCCGTTGACGAGCACCGTGAGGCCGCCCTTGACCTTGCCGCTGGTGGTGCCGGTGACGAAGTCGCCGGATTCCAGGGCCTTCTCGAGCGCGAGCCACGAGGCCAGACGCTTGGCGGTGTCGCGAGAGAGGATGGTGTCGCCGTAGCCGTTTTCAACGCTGCCGATGGCAACGGAAACGAAATCGCCGGCCTGGACTTCGAGTTCGCCCTTGTCGTTCTTGAACTCCTCGATCGGCACGTACGCTTCGGACTTGAGGCCGGCGTTGACGACGACGTGGTTGTGTTCGACACGCACGACTTCGGCCGTGATGACCTCGCCGGTGCGCATTTCGGAACGCTTCAGGGACTCTTCGAATAGGTCGGCAAAAGATTCAGACATTTATGGTTCCTTCCGTCAGGCAGGGTTGGCAGGCGCTCATGCGAAATTGCGTGCGGCTGCTGTAGGTCTGGAGACGGCGGTTTTGTGGGCTTTTTGGATATAAACCCGGGTTGGTTGAACAACCAGCCGGCCGGTGCGCTGTCGCGCGAGAAGAGCCTGCTGGAGCGGTATGCGCCACCCGGAACACCCGGCTGGCGCGAGCCTTCAAGCGGACTTGAAAGGCTGTACTTGCTGCCACCAGTTCAACACCGTATCGATCGATTGTTCGATGGACAGCTGGGAGTTGTCGAGGTGGCGCGCATCCTGCGCCGGCTTAAGAGGTGCAACGCTGCGGGACGAGTCCCTGGCGTCGCGCGCTTCCAAGTCGGAGCGAAGACTGTCAAGTGTAGTCGAAATACCCTTTGAAATCAACTGCTTATGCCGGCGCTCGGCGCGCTGGGCGGCGCTGGCCGTCAGGAACACCTTGAGCTCTGCATCGGGGAATATCACGGTGCCCATGTCGCGCCCGTCGGCCACGAGGCCGGGAAGCTGTCGAAACCGCTGCTGCAGGGCTAAAAGTGCCTCGCGCACCGCGGGAAGCGTGGAAACGCGCGAGGCGTCCATGCCCGCGGCTTCGGTGCGGATTTCATCGCTCACGTCTTCGCCGGCCAGCAGGACCTTGCCCTCGGCAAAGTGCAGGGGCAGGGTGCGTGCCATGGCGGCAATCTGCGCTTCGTGCTGCGAATCGGCGCTGAGCCCGGCGCGCCGCATCGCCAGGCCGGTGACGCGGTAGAGCGAGCCGGAATCCAGGTAGTGGTAGCCCAGCAGGCGCGCCACCTCGGCGGCGAGGGTGCCCTTGCCCGAGGCGGTGGGGCCGTCGATGCAGATCACGGGTATTTCCGTGGCCTCGGCAACCGAGAACAGGGTTTCGAAGTAGTCCGGAAAGGTCTTGGCGACGCAATGCGGCTCGAGAATGCGCACCGGTACCCGGGCGGGGTTGAACGCCGCGAGCGAGAAGCACATCGCCACGCGATGGTCGTCGTAGGTGCGGATGGCGGCAGCCTGCCAATCGGCCGGCGCGAGCGGATGCACCCGGATGAAATCGGGGCCGGATTCAACGGTGGCGCCGAGCTTTCTCAGCTCGTTGGCCATGGCGTCGATGCGATCGGTTTCCTTGACCCGCCAGCTCGCAATGTTGCGCAAGGTGCTCGGGCCGTCGGCATAGAGCGCCATCACGGCGAGCGTCATCGCGGCATCGGGAATGTGGTTGGCGTCCAGGTCGATGGCCTTGAGCGGCCAGGCGCCGCGGCGCACCTCGAGCCAGTTGGGCCCGCTGTCGACCTGTGCACCCATTTGCCGGGCCGCGTCGATGAAGCGGATGTCGCCCTGGATCGAATCGGCACCGACGCCTTCGATCCGGAGGCCGTCGCCGCCCGAACTGCCGGCGGCAATGGCCCCGAGCGCTATGAAATAGCTGGCGGAGGACGCGTCGGCCTCGACGTGGATATCGCCCGGCGAGCTGTAGCTGCTGCCGGCCGGAATGGTGAAGCGCTCCCAGCCGTCGCGCCGCACCGTGATGCCGAAGCGCGCGAGCAGGTTCAGCGTGATCTCGATGTACGGCTTGGAGATGAGTTCGCCCACCACCTCGATGACGATGTTCTTGCGGGCGGCGAGCGGCAGTGCCAACAGCAGGGCGGTGAGAAACTGGCTCGACACGTCGCCCCGTACGCGAATGGGCACATCGAGCACCAGCGCGCTGTGATCGACCGGGCTGATGCGCAGCGGCGGGTAGCCAGGGTTGCCGAGGTAATCGATGCGGCAGCCGAGCTGGGTCAGCGCATCGACCAGATCGCCGATCGGCCGCTCATGCATGCGCGGGACGCCGCTCAGTTCGAAATCACCGCCGAGCAGCGACAGGGCCGCGGTCAGCGGGCGCATCGCGGTGCCGGCGTTGCCGAGGAAAAGCGGAAGCAGCTGACCCTTGGACTTCAGTTGCCCGCCGATGCCGGTCACACGCAGCGTGCTGCCCGCGGCGTCGATGCCGCAGCCGAGCGCGCGCAGCGCATCGAGCATTACGCGGGTGTCGTCGGAGTCGAGCAGGTCGTGGATGGCGGTGGTGCCGCTCGCGAGCGCGGCCAACAGCAGCACGCGGTTCGAAATGCTCTTGGAGCCCGGCAGCTGAACGGTGCCCGCAGCCGCGGCCAGCGGGGGAATGTCGAGGAATGCCGTCGAGAACATGTCAGGAGTCCTGGGAGGCGTCGGTGTTGGGCTGCCAGGCGGCGCGCGCCTTTTTTGCGGCGGCAATCGACTGTTCCAGCGCCTGGGCGTCGGCCGCGCCCATCAGCGCCTCCAGGTCCAGCAGCGCCTTGCGAAAGGCCTGCGACTGCAGCAGCACCTGCTCGCGATTGGCAAGCAGCACGTCGCGCCACATCACCGGGTCGCTGGCCGCAATGCGCGAAAAATCCCGGAAACCGGGTCCGGCAAGGCTCAGGAAGCGGTCGCCCTGCGGCTGCGCGATAAGGGCGTTGACATAGGCAAAGGCCAGCAGGTGCGGCAAATGGCTCACTGCGGCAAAGGCACTGTCGTGCTCTTCGTGCGTCATGGTGACCACGTTGGCGCCGATGCCGCTCCAGAGCTGCGAAGCCCGCTGCACGTTGGAACGCAGCGTAGCCTTGACGGGCGTCAGCACGACCTTGCGACCGGTGTAAAGCGAGGCCTCGGCATGTTCGATGCCCGACACCTCCTTGCCGGCGATCGGGTGGGCCGGAACGAAGTTGGCGAACTGGCTTTGCAGGCCGTTGCGTGCGGCTTCGATCACGTCGCCCTTGGTCGAGCCGACGTCCATGACCAGCGTATCGCTCGACATGCCGTGGCGGATGGCCCTGAAGGTGGCTTCCGACGCAGCCACCGGCACCGCGAGCAGCACCAGATCTGCCCCTGAGACCGCCAGCAGAGCCGAGGGCGCCACCACGTCGATCACGCCGAGCTGGCGGGCCCGCTCGGTGGTGGAAGGCGACTTGCTGTAGCCGACGACCCGTTTCACAAGCTTTGCGCGCTTGAGCGCAAGCGCAAAGGAGCCGCCCATGAGGCCGCAGCCGATCAATCCCAATTGCTCGAACATGGTGCGCGTCCGGCTCAGGCTTTGACGGGATAGGCGCCAAGCACCTTGTAGAAGGCGCAGAGGCCGCGCAGTTCGGCCAGTGCCGCAGCCACGTTGGGCTGCGAAGGATGGCCGTCGAGGTCGATGTAGAAGTAGTACTCCCACTGGCCGGTACGCGCGGGGCGCGACTCGAAACGGGTCATGGACACGTTGTTGAGCTTCAGCGGCACGAGCAGGTCATGCACGGCGCCGGGGCGGTTGGGTACGGAAACGATCAGGCTCGTGCAATCGCGCCCCGATGCCGGCGGCATGGCGAGCGTCTGGGGCAGGCAGATCACGGAGAAGCGGGTGCGGTTGTACGAGTCGTCCTGGATGGCGTGCGCGACGATGTGCAGGCCGAAGCGGGTGGCGGCGCGTTCACCGGCCAGCGCAGCCCAGGCCGGGTTCGTCGCCGCGAGCCGCGCGCCTTCGGCGTTGCTTGAGACGGCGCGCCGCTCGGCGTTGGGCAGGTGCTTCGAAAGCCAGGTCTGGCACTGCGCAAGCGCTTGCGGATGGGCGAGCACCGCTTCCACGCCGTCGAGCGTGTTGCTGCTGCGCAAAAGATGGTGCCGGACCAGCAGGCTGACCTCGCCGACCACGTGGGTGGGCGAATGCAGGAACAGGTCGAGCGAACGTGTGACCACGCCTTCAGTGGAATTTTCGACGCCCACCACGCCGTATTGCGCGCTGCCGGCCGCCGTGGCGTGAAACACCTCGTCGAAGCTGGCGCAGTAGATGAGGTCGGCGGCGCCGCCGAAGTACTCGATGGCGGCCTGCTCGCAGAAGGTGCCCTCGGGGCCGAGCACGGCAACGCGCTGCGGCGATTCGAGCGCCAGGCAGGCCGACATGATCTCGCGCCAGATGGCAGCCACATGCAGGTCCTTGAGCGGGCCTGAATTGCTCTTTTGCATCTTCTCGATGACTTGCGCCACGCGATCGGGGCGGAAAAACGGCGTGCCTTCGCGCTTCTTGACCTCGCCGACCAGCTCTGCCACATGGGCCCGCTCGTTGAGCAGGCTGAGCAGTTGCTGGTCGAGCGAATCGATCTGCACGCGCAGACCGGCAAGGCTTTCGGAGTTGTCGGGAGAAGAGGGCGGTGTTGGAGCGGAGGCGGTCATCGGTGCGAGCAGCTGGGCATGCGCCTAGGCATGCGATCGCTCGAATTCTCGCATGTAGCTCACAAGTGCCTGTACGCCTTCCAGCGGCATGGCGTTGTAGATGCTCGCACGCATGCCGCCGACCGACTTGTGGCCCTTGAGCTGCAGCAGGCCGGCTTCCCGGGCGCCCGCCAGAAAGGCGTCGTTGCGGCTTTCATCGGCCAGGAAGAAAGGCACGTTCATGCGCGAGCGGCAGCTCGGGTCGATCTTGTTCACGTAGAACGAAGACGCGTCGATGAACCCGTACAGCAGGCTCGCCTTGGCGATGTTGCGCTGTTCGATGGCGGCCACGCCCGTGAGCGCGCCTTCGGTCTGCTGCAGCAGCCACTGGAAAGTGAGCCCGGCCATGTAGATGCCCCACGTCGGCGGGGTGTTGTACATGGACTTGTTGTCGGCCACGATCTTGTAGTTGAACGCACTCGGGCAGATTTCGAGCGCCTGGCCGAGCAGGTCGTCGCGCACGATCACGAGCGTGAGGCCGGCCGGCCCGAGGTTCTTTTGCGCGCCGCCGAATGCAAGGCCGACGCGGCTCCAGTCGACGCTGCGCGAGGCCACGTGAGACGAAAAATCGATGACCAGCGGCGCGTTGCTGCCAAGGGCCGCAAGATCGGGCAGCTGCTGGAACTCGATGCCGTTGATCGTCTCGTTGGTGCACAGGTGCACGTACGAGGCGTCTTGGCTCAGCTGCCAGGTCGAGGGATCTGGCAGCCTGGTGTGATGGTCGCCTGCGTTACTTGCGGCGACGTGCGCAGTGCAATAGCGCTGCGCTTCTTTCTGGGACTTGATGCTCCAACTGCCGGTGATCACGAAGTCGGCGGTTTTACCGCGCGACAGGTTCATCGGCACGATGGCGTTTTCGCCCAGCCCGCCACCCTGCATGAACAGGATGTGGAAGTTCTCGGGTACAGCCAGCAGCGTGCGGATGTCGGCTTCGGCGTGGGTGCAGATCGCACCGAACTCCTTGCCGCGATGGCTCATTTCCATCACGCTCATGCCGCTGCCCTGCCAGTCGAGCATTTCGGAGGCGGCGCGTTGCAGCACCGCCTCCGGCATGGCGGCCGGACCTGCGGAAAAATTGAATGGACGCGTGCCGACCGGCTTGGGCTGCTGCTGAGTCACGTCACTTCTTGGCGGGAGCCTTGGCCGGGGCCTTGGCGGGAGCGGCGCCTTGCTGGCCGCCGGTGGGCGCACCCAGTGCCTTGGCCACGTTTTCGTCGAGCGCGCGCATCTTCGGTTCGATGGTGGCGCGCGTTTCGGTCACGAGCTTTTCGGTCAGCGCGGTCTGCATCTTGGGGTTGAGTTCCTGATACTTCTTGCTGAGCGGCGAGTTGATCCAGGCCAGCAGCTGCTTGAGTTCGTCTTCGGTGAAGTTCTGCTCCAGCAGCGGGGTCAGGGCAACGGGTGCCAGTTGCACGGCCTTGTCGCGCACGATCGGGTAGGCGTCGTCGAAGTACTTCTTGAGTTCGGCGTCGGCGGCCTTGGCAGCCGATTCGCGCTTGGCTTCGGGCACCTGCGTTTGCAGGTACTGCGAGCCGGCTTGCGCAATTGGAGAGCTCGATTGCTCGACCAGGCCGCGTGCCAACGACTCGATGCCGGGGCGCTGCACGTCGATGAACTGCTTGATGAGCGCAGCTTTGTCCTGGGCCATGGCGGCCATCGAGCTGCCAGCCAGGGCGACAGTCAGAAGTGCGAGCTTGAATTTTTTCACTGAGGGTTCTCCGTTGAAGATGTGGAAGTATCGTCTGCGCCCGGCTCGATCTCGCCGTTGGCGTCGTTCTCGACGATACGCTGTAGCCCGCTTAGTTTGGCGCCTTCGTCGAGCCCGATCAGCGTGACGCCTTGCGTTGCGCGACCTAGTTCACGAATCTCGGCAACCCGGGTGCGCACAAGCACGCCCTTGTCGGTGATGAGCATGATCTCATCGTCCGCATGCACGAGGGTGGCGGCAACGACCTTGCCGTTGCGCTCACTCTGTTGAATCGCAATCATGCCTTTGGTTCCGCGGCCATGACGCGTGTACTCGGTAATGCTTGTACGCTTTCCGTAACCATTTTCGGTGGCGGTGAGCACGCTTTGCTGCTCGTCCTCGGCCACCAGCATGGCGATGACGCCTTGTCCAGGGTCGAGCGACATGCCGCGCACGCCGCGCGCGTTGCGGCCCAGCGGACGCACGTCTTCTTCGTCGAAGCGCACGGCCTTGCCGCCGTCGCTGAACAGCATCACGTCGTGCTTGCCGTCGGTGAGCGCCGCGCCGATGAGGTAGTCGCCTTCATCGAGGTTCACGGCAATGATGCCGCCCTTGCGGGGGTTGTTGAATTCGTCGAGCGTGGTCTTCTTGACCGTACCCATCGAGGTGGCCATGAACACGTACTGGTCGGCCGGGAAGTTGCGCTTTTCGCCGGTGAGCGCGAGCGCCACGTTGATCTTCTCGCCCTCTTGCAGCGGAAACATGTTGACGATGGGCCGCCCGCGCGATCCGCGGGAGCCCGCGGGCACTTCCCACACCTTGAGCCAGTACAGCCGGCCGCGGTTGGAGAAGCACAGGATGTAGTCGTGCGTATTGGCGATGAAGAGCTGGTCGATCCAGTCGTCTTCCTTGGTCACGGTGGCCTGCTTGCCGCGCCCGCCGCGCTTTTGCGCGCGGTACTCGTTCAACGGCTGGCTCTTGATGTAGCCGCTGTGCGAAAGCGTGACCACCATGTCGGTGGGCGTGATCAGGTCTTCGGTCGAGAGATCGTAGGCGCTGTGCTCGACCAGGCTGCGGCGCGCGCCGAGCTTCGATTGGCCGAACTCCTGCTTGATGGTGCCAAGCTCTTCACCAATGATGACCGAGACGCGTTCAGGCTTGGCAAGGATGTCGAGCAGGTCGTCGATCTCGGCCATGACCTCCTTGTATTCGGCAACGATCTTGTCCTGCTCGAGGCCGGTGAGGCGTTGCAGGCGCATTTGCAGGATTTCTTGCGCCTGGGTTTCCGACAGGCGATAGAGGCCGTCGGAGCCCATGCCGAATTCGCGCTCGAGGCCTTCCGGCCGATAGTCGTCGGCATTGACCACGCCGCCGTCGGCGCGTGAACGCGTGAGCATCTCGCGCACCAGCTTGCTGTCCCAGCTGCGGGTCATGAGCTCGGCCTTGGCAACGGGCGGCGTCGGCGCGTTGCGGATGATCGAGATGAACTCGTCGATGTTGGCCAGCGCCACCGCCAGGCCTTCGAGCACGTGGCCGCGTTCGCGGGCCTTGCGCAGCGTGAACACGGTGCGGCGCGTGACCACTTCGCGGCGGTGCTGCAGGAAGACCTCGATCAGGTCCTTCAGGTTGCACAGCTTGGGCTGGCCGTCGACCAGCGCCACCATGTTGATGCCGAAGGTGTCCTGCAGCTGCGTCTGCTTGTAGAGGTTGTTGAGCACCACTTCGGGTACTTCGCCGCGCTTGAGCTCGATGACAAGGCGCATGCCCGACTTGTCGGACTCGTCCTGGATGTGGCTGATGCCTTCGATCTTCTTCTCGTGCACCAGCTCGGCCATGCGCTCCTGCAGCGTCTTCTTGTTGACTTGGTAGGGGAGCTCGTCGACGATGATCGCCTGGCGTTGGCCGCGGTCGATGTCCTCGAAGTGGCACTTGGCGCGCATGACCACCTTGCCGCGGCCGGTGCGGTAGCCGTCTCTCACGCCATTGATGCCGTAGATGATGCCGGCGGTGGGGAAGTCGGGCGCCGGCACGATTTCCATCAGCTCGTCGATGGTGGCCTGCGGATTGCGCAGCATGTGCAGGCAGGCGTCCACCACCTCATTGAGATTGTGCGGCGGAATATTGGTGGCCATGCCCACCGCAATACCGCCGGAGCCATTCACCAGCAAATTAGGCAGTTTGCTCGGCAGGACCTTGGGTTCTTTTTCGGAACCGTCGTAATTGTCTTGAAAATCGACCGTTTCCTTGTCGATATCGGCCAGCATTTCGTGCGCAATTTTGGCAAGCCGGATTTCCGTATACCGCATTGCGGCCGCGTTGTCTCCGTCGACCGAGCCGAAGTTACCTTGTCCGTCCACCAGCATATGGCGCATGGAAAAGTCCTGCGCCAGCCGCACGATGGTGTCGTAGACCGACTGGTCGCCGTGCGGGTGGTACTTACCGATCACGTCGCCCACGATGCGGGCGGACTTCTTATATGCACGGTTCCAGTCGTTGTTGAGCTCGTGCATGGCGTACAGCACGCGCCGGTGCACGGGCTTGAGGCCGTCGCGGGCGTCGGGAAGCGCTCGGCCCACGATCACGCTCATGGCGTAATCGAGATAGCTGCTGCGCATTTCCTCTTCAAGACTGATGGGCAGGGTTTCTTTGGCGAAGGAGGTCATGAGCGAGAGGCTGGCGGCAGAAGGCGGAATTTTACGCTGTGAGGGGTGTCGTACCGCCGCAACATAAGGCCGCTATTCCGCCTCCGTCCTACGCTTCCGGGGGGCGCTGCGGGCTGTTTGCCAAAGACCCTATGGCACAATCGCCTCAACGTTTTGGGTGGTGGTCACTTAAAGCGTCCTTGATTCGCAGCGCGGCTGCGGCTTTTTCCCCAAGAGGAGAACCATGAAGAAACTGAATAAAGTGGCGATGATGTTTGCAGTCGCTGCGCTCGCCACTGCCGCCGGCGCGCAGACCCGTGTCACCGCTGCGAATGGCGGTCCTACGATCGACAACTGGCAAAACGGCACCGGCGAACTGGTTTGGAAGAACGGCACGAACGAACTGTGCTGGCGTGATGCCAACTGGACGCCGGCTACCGCCGCCGCCGGTTGCGACGGTGCTCTGGTTCCGGCAGCTCCCGCTGCAGTGGCTCCCACCCCGGGCGCACCGGCTCCTACGCCTGCTCCGCAAGTCGCTGCTTCGAAGGTTACCTTCGCTGCTGACGCATTCTTCGACTTCGACAAGTCGGTTCTCAAGCCTGAAGGTCGCGCCAAGCTGACCGACCTGGTCTCGAAGATCCGTGACGTCAACCTGGAAGTGATCATTGCCGTGGGTCACACCGACTCGATCGGTTCTGACTCCTACAACCAGCGTCTGTCGGTGCGTCGCGCCGAAGCCGTCAAGGCCTTCCTGGTCTCGCGCGGCATCGAACGCAACCGCGTCTACACCGAAGGCAAGGGCGAGAAGCAGCCTGTTGCGGACAACCGCACCAAGGAAGGCCGCGCCAAGAACCGCCGCGTGGAAATCGAAGTGGTCGGCACCCGCGCCACCCGCTGATTCGATTGAATCGCTAAAAGAAAACCCCGCCTCGGCGGGGTTTTTTATGCCTGTCGAATTCCTCGGGGCGGTCCCAACCGTCTTTCCAGTGCTCGCGGCGCAATCTCCGTTTCATAATCGGGGCATGACAGATAACGTGAATGCCGATCCGGCGGAACTTGCCAAGTTTTCCGAACTTGCTCATCGCTGGTGGGATTTGGACAGCGAATTCCGTCCGCTCCACGAAATCAATCCGCTTCGCCTGGAATGGATTGACGGTATTGCGCCGATTTCGCAGCGCAAGGTGCTCGATATTGGCTGCGGCGGAGGAATCCTCGCCGATTCGATGGCCCGAAAAGGCGCCGATGTGCTCGGCATCGACCTGGCGAGCAAAGCGCTCAAGGTTGCCAAGCTGCACGCGCTCGAGGCCGAAACCAAGGGCGTCAAATACCGCGAGATCAGCGCCGAGGCATTGGCCGCGGAGCAACCGGGCAGTTTCGACGTCGTGACCTGCATGGAAATGCTCGAACACGTGCCGGAGCCCGCTTCGATCGTTCAGGCCTGCGCCACCTTGGTCAAACCGGGCGGTTGGGTGTTCTTTTCCACCATCAACCGCAATCTGAAGTCTTTCATGCTGGCGATCGTCGGCGCCGAATATGTCCTGGGCATGTTGCCGCGCGGCACGCACGAGTATGCAAAGCTGATCCGGCCCAGCGAGCTTGCAGCCCATTGCCGCGCCGCCGGGCTCGACTTGCGCCATACGCGGGGCATGGAGCACAACCCGTTGACGCGGCGCTACTGGCTCAGCGGCGACACCAGCGTCAACTATATGTTCGCAACGCAAAAACCGGCCTCGGCGACGGGATCCCAAGCGTGAGCGGCGCAGCAGTGCAAGCCGTGCTGTTCGACCTGGACGGCACGCTGATCGACAGCGCGCCCGATCTCGGCGCCGCGGCCGACAAGATGCGTACTGACCGGGGCCTCGAGTCGTACCCGCTGGAGCGCTACCGCTACATGGCGGGCGCTGGTGCGCGGGGCATGCTCGGCGTGGCCTTCGGCATCACACCCGACGCGCCGGAATTTCCGCAGTTGAGGGAAGAGTTCTTCGTTGCCTACGAAAACCGCATGCTGCTCAACACGCATGTGTTCGACGGCGTACAGGCGCTCATCGACGCCATCCGCGCGCGCGGGCTGGCGTGGGGCGTGGTCACCAACAAGTCGGCAAGATTTACCGATCCGCTGACCCGCGCGATTCCTCTTTTCGAGAGCGCGGGCGCTATCGTGAGTGGCGATACGACGCCCTTCTCCAAGCCGCACCCCGAGCCCTTGCATGAAGCGGCACGCCGGCTTGGAATCCCGTCGAGTGCCTGCATTTACGTGGGAGACGACGAGCGCGACATCATCGCGGGCCGCGCCGCCGGCATGAAAACCGTGGCGGCAACCTACGGCTACATGGGGCCGCAGGCCGACGCCACCCTCTGGGAGGCGGACGCCGCAATATCGTCGCCCATGGAGCTCTTGCAGTTTCTCAACCCGGCCTAAAATACGAGTCTTGGGGCTGCACTGGTTTCGACGTGGGTTCGGAGTCGCAGCGGGGCATGTCGAGCTGAATGCGCTCGTAAAACAGATTCAAACAAACTAACTGCAAACGACGAACGTTTCGCACTCGCTGCTTAATTGCCAGTGAGCCTTGCAACAGTTGGCCGATGGGCTGGGCAAGGGGGTCTGGAGCAATCCTGACCTCCCGGCTGCAAGGATAATTACATGGGCTGGCTCCGATCCGGGTACCTTGGGTCGGGGCGAGAAAATAGGGTGCTGGCGTCCGGTTTAGCGTGTGACTGCGCGACTCCGGAAGCGAGACTTAAATCAGATCACTAAACATGTAGAACTGCGCGATGAAGGCTTGCGGACGGGGGTTCAAATCCCCCCAGCTCCACCATTCATCACAAAAAAGCCAACCTTCGACAGGTTGGCTTTTTTTTGCCTGGGCGCAAGGCTATAGTCAGCGGGCGCTGTCACGCCGCCATCGCTGTCTGCTCCTCGCAAAGGGCATCGCTGCCCGTCTGACCCAAAAAGGACGCCGTGCCCGATTCACTGACTTCGACTCTCACCAGCTACTACGACGAGGTGCCCTACGAGTCGCATCCGTTCCCGCAAACCGCTGTCGAGCACCTGGAAGCCCTGGCTTTCCTGTTCGGTCTCGAAGCGCTGCCGCCGGCCAAGGCGCGAGTGCTCGAACTCGGCTGCGCGGCGGGCGGCAACCTGATTCCGTTTGCGGCGCGCCATCCTGAAGCAAGTGCCCTGGGCCTCGACCTGTCGAAGGTGCAGGTGGAACAGGGCCTCACGGCCATTTCGCGCGCCGGATTGCCGAACGTGGAGCTGCGGGCATTCAATCTCGCGGAGGTGGATGCCTCGTTCGGCCAGTTCGACTACATCATCTGCCACGGTGTCTACAGCTGGGTACCCGGGCCGGTGCAGGATGCGATCCTGCGCGTGTGCTCCGAGAACCTTGCGCCCAATGGCGTGGCTTATGTCAGCTACAACGTGTACCCGGGCTGGAAGGCGAGGGAGATCGTGCGCGACGCGATGATCCTGCGCGGCGCTCCGCGCGACACGCCCGAAGAAAAGCTGTCCTATGCGCGCGGCATGCTCGAATTTCTCGAGCAGTCGGCGCGGCCGGACAGCGTTCTGAAGAAAACGCTCGAGGAGACGATGCCCATCGTGCGCGGCTCCAGCGGCTACTACCTGCTGCATGAATTTCTCGAGCCCTGCAATGCGCCGTGCTACTTCAAGGAATTTGTTGCGCGTGCCGAGGCGAACGGCCTGAGCTACCTGGCAGACGCGGAACCTTCCACGATGTTCGTGCAGAACTACGGAGAGAAGGTACGAGAGCCGCTGCTGCGCGAATGCGGCGGCAGCCAGATTCTCATGGAGCAGTATCTCGACTTCCTGGTCAACCGCACTTTCCGCCAGACCTTGCTGGTGAAACAGGGCCGCGCCGCCGATATCCGCTACCGGCTCGACCCGGCCCGGATCCGCAGTCTTGAATTCGCGGGCGTGTTCGCCGCCGAGGACGGCACTGCATTGACGCTCGATGCACGCGAGCAGTCTTGTAATGCGCTGCGCAACCTGAAGGTCACGCTGCGCCTTCCGGTGCACAAAGCCGCGGCCCAGGCGCTCGATTCGAACTATCCGGCCAGCCTGTCGCTCGAGGAGCTGGTTGCCTCGGTTCTCGCCGCAACGGGCGAGCCCCGTACCTCGGTCGAACCCATCGTGATGTCGATGCTCGAGGAATTGCTGATCCTCGGCGCGGTTCGGATCCGGCGTACACCGGTGCGGGCCGCAACGCAGGTGTCCGCGCTGCCGCTGGCGTTGCCGTCCGTGCGCACCGCGCCGGGCCTGGCGCTGTCCGCTGGGAACTCAGCCACTGTCTGCAACCAATGGCATGAATCCATGGGCCTCTCCGCGCTGGAGCGCTGCCTTTTGCCGCTGCTCGATGGCGCGCATTCGCACGGCATGCTGGCCGACTATCTCGCGGCCGAGGTGGAGGCCGGCCGCCTGCGCTTCGTTCACAACGACAAGCCGCTGACCGATCCCTCCCTGCTGAAGGAATTTGCGCTCAAACAAGTGGAGCTCGGCTTGAGCGACCTGCGGCGCAAGGCGCTGCTCGTTGCCTGACGGCCCTGGTGCTTGCCGTTTCTCACTACAAGATTCAAGAAGGGATTTTCTCCATGCAGCAATTCCAATGGACTCCGACATTGCGCGCCGCCGTCGCGGCCGCGCTCGTGCTCACCGGCGCGGGCGCTTCGCACGCCGCATCGCAGGCGCCCGTTGCGGCCGAGCACGGCATGGTCGTGAGCGCGCAGCATCTGGCCACCAAGGTGGGTGTCGACGTGCTCAAGCGCGGCGGCAACGCCGTCGATGCGGCGGTGGCCGTGGGCTATGCGCTGGCGGTGGTGTATCCGGCGGCCGGCAACCTCGGCGGCGGCGGTTTCATGACCGTGCAACTGGCCGACGGCCGCAAGACCTTTCTCGATTTCCGCGAGAAAGCGCCCCTGGCCGCGACGCCCAACATGTACCTCGACAAGGACGGCAACGTCATCAAGGGCCTGAGCACCAACGGCCACCTGGCCGTGGGCGTGCCGGGCACCGTTTCGGGCATGGAATACGCGCGCGAGAAATACGGCACCATGAAGCGCGCCGACCTGATCGCGCCTTCGATCCAGCTGGCCGACAAGGGCTTTGCGCTGGAGCAGGGCGACATCGACATGCTGCGCACCTCCACCAACGACTTCAAGAAAGACCCGGTCTCCGGCGCCATCTTCCTGAACAAGGGCGAGCCTTTCGCGGTCGGCCAGAAGCTGGTGCAGAAAGACCTTGCCAAGACGCTGCGCGCAGTCAGCGCCAAGGGTGTCGACGGCTTCTACAAGGGCTGGGTGGGGCAGGCGATCGTCGCCTCCAGCCAGGCCGGCAAGGGCATCATCACCCAGGCCGACCTCGACCAGTACAAGACGCGCGAGCTGGCGCCGGTCGAGTGCGACTACCGCGGCTACCGTGTAGTGTCGGCGCCGCCGCCGAGCTCGGGCGGCGTGATCATCTGCGAGATGCTCAACATCCTCGAGGGCTACCCGCTCAAGGACCTGGGCTTCCGCTCGGCCGAAGCCGTGCACTACCAGATCGAGGCCATGCGCCATGCCTATGTGGACCGCAACAGCTACCTGGGCGACCCGGACTTCGTGAAGAACCCGCTCGATCGCCTGCTCGACAAGGGCTATGCCGAGAAGATCCGCGCGGCCATCGACCCCAAGAAGGCCGGCGTTTCCAAGGACATCAAGCCCGGCGTTGCGCCGCACGAAGGCAGCAACACCACGCACTATTCCATCACCGACCAGCAGGGCAATGCGGTGTCGGTCACCTACACGCTGAACGACTGGTTCGGCGCCAAGGTCACCGCCGACAAGACCGGCGTGCTGCTGAACAACGAGATGGACGACTTCACCGCGAAGATCGGCGTGCCCAACATGTACGGGCTGGTTCAGGGTGAGGCCAATGCCATTGCCCCGGGCAAGCGTCCGCTGAGTTCGATGAGCCCGACCATCGTCTCGAAGGACGGCAAGCCGGTGTTCGTGGTCGGTACGCCGGGCGGCAGCCGCATCATCACGGCCGTGCTCCACACCATCCTGAACGTGGTCGACTACGGCATGAACGTGCAGGAAGCCGTCGATGCGCCGCGCTTCCACCAGCAATGGCTGCCTGACGTGACCAACGTCGAAACCTTTGCCATCAGCCCCGACACCCGCAAGATCCTGACCGACATGGGCCACAACCTGGGCGTGCCGCAGCCGGCCAACCACATGGCGGCGATCATCGTCGGCGCGCCGTCGCTGGGCGGCAAGCCGGTGGGAGCCAACCGCTTCTACGGCGCCAACGACCCGCGCCGCAACACCGGCCTTGCCGCCGGCTACTGAACCTGCAAACCAAAGGCGGTCGTGCCATGCCGGCGCGGCCGCTTTTTTCATTTCCATGCACCTGCAAGACATTCTCTATTCCCAAGGCTTCGGCACGCGGCGCGTGTGCGCGGGGCTGATTCAGCAAGGCCACGTGACCATCGGCGGCAAGGTGGCCGACGATCCCTTCGACGATCTCGACCCTGAAGGCCTGCTTTTCACTGTTCAGGGCACCGAATGGGCGTATCACGAGAAGGCCTACCTGATGCTGCACAAGCCGGCCGGGACGGAGTGCTCGCAAAAGCCTTCCACCTACCCGAGCATCTACACGCTGCTGCCATCGCCGCTGCGTCTTCGGCCCAACAAGGGCGCGGTGCAGGGCGTGCAGGCCATCGGCAGGCTCGACCAGGACACGACCGGGCTGCTGTTGCTGACGGACGACGGCCAGTTCATCCACAAGATGGGCTCGCCCAAGCACCATGTTCCCAAGGTGTACGAGGTCACGGCCAAGCACCCGGTGGACGCCGCGCAGATCGAAAAACTGCTGGCCGGCGTGGTGCTCGACGACGACCCGAAGCCGGTGCGCGCCGCCGCCTGCGAGTCGGACAGCCCGCTGCACCTGCGGCTGACGCTCACCGAAGGCAAGTACCACCAGGTCAAGCGCATGCTAGCGGCGGTGGGCAACCGGGTCGAAGGGCTGCACCGTTCGCGCATCGGGCAACTGGCGCTGCCCGAAGACCTGGCACCGGGCCAATGGCGATGGCTCACGGCCGAACAGGTCGCGGCATTGCGTGCAAAAACAACGGTATAGGCGTTGCAAACACTGCCGGTCAGCCGCCGGTCGGGTCGGGCCGTTGATAATCGAAAGCACTCTTTCGGAACTTCCCCTTGCGATTCCTTGCCCGACCGAATGGCCGCCTTGCGGCCTTCCTGTTTTCTTGCCTGACGGTCTGGGCGGCACAATCCGCCGCCGCTGCGCCCCCCGAACCCCCGCCGATCTTCGTGCTCAATTCGCTCGACGCCAGCGTCAGCGTGATCAATCCGGTCGACTGGACTGAAAAGCAGCGCATCGCCACCGGCAAGGAACCGCACCACATCTACATGACGCCCGACGAAAAGTCGGTCATCGTGGCCAATTCGGCGGGCGACTCGCTGACTTTTCTCAACCCGAGAACGGCCGAAGTGCAGCGGGTGGTCTACGGCATCATCGATCCGTACCAGCTGCAGTTCTCGCGCGACATGAAGTGGTTCGTCACGGCGGCCAACCGGCTCAATCACGTTGACGTCTACCGCTGGGACGGCAAGGACCTGAAGCTCGTCAAGCGCATTGCCACCGGCAAGACGCCCAGCCACATCTGGATCGACCACACCAGCACCGTCGCCTACGTGACCATGCAGGACAGCGACGAGCTCATCGCCGTCGACCTGGCGACGCAGACCATCCGCTGGCGCACGACCACCGGCGCCATGCCGGCCGACATCTACGGCGTGCACAACGACAAGACCCTGCTCGTGGGCCTTACCGGCAGCGACGGCGTGCAGGTGTTCGACGTGGCGGGCGCCGAGCCCAAGCTGGTCGGCAAGATCCTGACAGGCAAGGGTGCCCACGCCTTCCGTTCGGCCGGCGACGGCAAGAGCGTCTTCGTGAGCAACCGCGTGGCCAACACCATCAGCCGCATCGACCTGGCGACGCTCAAGGTCAGCGCCACCTACGCAGTTCCGGGCGGCCCCGACTGCATGGATGTGTCCGCCGACGGCAAGACGCTGTACGTCACCTCGCGCTGGGCCAAGAAGCTCAGCGTGATCGACCTGGACAGCCAGAAGGTCGTGCGCCAGGTCAATGTCGGCCGTTCGCCGCACGGCGTCTGGACCCTGGCCCATGCGAAAAGAATCTGAACGGGTTCCTTCGGCAAGCCGGCAAAGCCGATTCCGCGGTGTTCCAGGAGTTGTCTTCGCCGTCGCCTGTGCCGCCATGCCGGCTGCCTGGGCGCAGGGCGCCTCGTGCGAAAAGCCGGTCTACCTGACCTTCGACACCGGCCACATGGGCGTTGCGGCGCTCGTGGCCGACGTGCTAAAGCGCCAGAACGTACGCGTTACCTTCTTTGCCGCCGCCGAGCGCACCCAGACGGATGGCGACAGCCTCGACAGCCACTGGGCGCCATGGTGGAAGGCGAGGGCGGCCGAAGGCCATGAATTCGCCTCGCACACCTACGACCACGCGTACTGGCGCGGCGATCTCAAGGGCGTGGCGCCGAGCTTCCGCATCAAGCCTTCGGCTGGCGCGCTCGCGGGCCGCGAGTTCACCTGGAGCGCGGCCGAGTACTGCGCCAACATCGGCAAGGCGTCTGAGCGGCTGGCTTTCATCACCGGCAAGAAGCCGCTGCCGCTGTACCGCGCGCCGGGCGGCAAGACCTCGCCCCGCCTGCTCGCCGCGGCCAAGGCCTGCGGCTTCGAGCATGTGGGCTGGTCGCCGGCCGGCTTCCTGGGCGACGAGCTGCCGAGCGAGAAGTTCAGCAACGAAAAGCTCCTGGCGCAGGCGCTGGAAACCATCCGCCCCGGCGACATCCTGCTCGCGCACCTGGGCATCTGGTCGCGCAAGGACCCGTGGGCGCCAGCCAACCTCGAGCCGCTGATCGTCGGCCTCAAGGCCAAGGGCTTCTGCTTCGAAACGTTGCGCCAGCATCCGCAATACCGCGCCTGGATCGCATCCCACCCTTGAGGCTGTCGTCGTGATCGATTGGTTGACGGACTCTTTTTCCGCGCTGCAGGGCTGGTTCTTCGAGACGCTGATCCAGCCGCTGGTGTTCGCGGTCGGCCTCGGCGGCTGGACCGAAGACGCCTTCGACGCCACCGGCTGGCTGCTGGTCGGGTTCATTCAAGTCGCGGTGCTGCTCATGGTCATCGGGCCGCTGCAGCGCTGGCGCGCCGTCGAACCGGTCACCGACCGCCGCGCCATCCGCATCGACGTGCTCTACACGCTGATCCATCGCCTCGGCCTGTTCCGGCTGGCCATGTTCTTCACGCTCGAGCCGTTCTTCGACGACGCCATCGGGAGCCTGCGCATCGCGGGCTGGGGCACGTTTCACCTCGACGAAGCCTGGCCCGGCGTCACCGACGTGCCGTGGGTCGCCTTTGCGATCTATCTGGTGGTGCTCGATTTCGTGGGCTATTGGATTCATCGCGGCCAGCACCAGCTCAACTGGTGGTGGGGCCTGCATTCGCTGCACCATTCGCAGCGCCAGATGACCATGTGGAGCGACGACCGCAACCACCTGCTCGACGACATCATTCATGACACCCTCATCGTCATCGTGGCGCAGCTCATCGGCGTGGCGCCCGGCCAGTTCATTGCGTTCGTCGCGTTCACGCAGCTCAGCGAAAGCCTGCAGCACGCCAACCTGAAGCTCGGATTTGGCGCCATCGGCGAGCGGCTGTGGATCAGCCCGCGCTTTCACCGGCTGCACCACAGCATCGGGCTGGGCCACGAGTCGCGCGGCGCCCATACGCTGGGCGGCCACAATTTCGGCGTGCTGCTGCCCTGGTGGGACATGCTTTTTCGCACGGCCAACTTCGAGAAGCGCTACGACCCGACCGGCATCCGCGATCAGGTCGAGCCCGGCGCCGATGGCCGGGTGCGCGACTACGGCAGCGGCTTCTGGGCCCAGCAATGGCTCGGGCTGAAGCGGATGGTCGGCCGCGGCTGACCGCCAGGGCGGCGCCCAGGCGTTATCCTTCGCACCCAATGCGTCTGCTTCTCGACTCTTTCTGGCGTGCCGTTGCCTATTGCATGCTGCCGCGCGTGATCGTGCTGTCTTTGCTGCCGCTCGCCCTGATGGTGCTGCTGGCCGCGGGCTTCGGCTATTTCTACTGGGACGCGACCGTGGCATGGACGCGCGAGGCGCTCGAGGCCTGGCCCCTGCTGGCGAGCTTCTGGGGCTGGATCGGGCGGCTCTTTTCGGGCGATGTCACGGCCATGCTGGCGCCCCTTGTGGTGGTGTTTGCCGCCACGCCGCTGATCGTGGTGGTTTCGCTGGTCATCGTGGCCGGTTTGATGGCGCCTCCGTTGACCGCACTGGTGGCGCACCGCCGCTTCCCCACCCTCGAGCGTAAGAAGGGCGCGTCGTTTTTCGGCAGCGTGGCGCGGTCGCTGGGCCTGACGGTGCTGGCGCTGGTGGCGCTCGTCGTCTCGATGCCGCTCTGGCTCATTCCGCCGCTGGTGCTCATCCTGCCGCCGCTGATCTGGGGCTGGCTCACCTACCGCGTGATGAGCTTCGATGCGCTGGCCGAACACGCAAGCCCCGAGGAGCGGGCCACGCTCCTGCGCGCGCACCGCCTGCCGCTGCTGTGCATCGGCGTGCTGTGCGGCTACCTCGGTGCCGCGCCCAGCATCGTCTGGGCATCGGGCCTGCTGTTCGCCGCCGCCTTCTTCGTGCTGGTGCCGCTCGCGATCTGGATCTATACGCTGGTATTCGCCTTCTCATCGCTCTGGTTCGGCCACTACTGCCTCGATGCCCTGGCGCAATTGCGGGCGCAACGTGCGGCAGCCGCGGCTTCGTCCGGCGGCGCACCGGCCATCGAAGCCGACCAGGCCGTACTTTCTCAATGGAAATCGCCATGACCCGCGCATTCGGCCTGATCGTCGTCGGAGACGAAATTCTTTCGGGCAAGCGTGCCGACAAGCACATGCCCAAGGTCATCGAACTGCTCGCCGCCCGCGGCCTGCAGCTTGGCTGGGCCGAATACGTCGGCGACGAACCCACGCGCATCACGGCCGCGCTCGGCCGGGCCTTTGCTTCGGGCGACATCGTTTTCTCGACCGGCGGCATTGGCGCCACCCCGGACGACCACACCCGCCAATGCGCCGCTCAGGCGCTGCGGGTGCCGCTCGAACTGCACCCCGAGGCCGAACTGCTGATTCGCGAACGCATGCAGGACACGGCGCGCGAGCAGGGCATTGCCTACGAGCCCGACCGGCCCGACAACATTCACCGCCTCAACATGGGCGTGTTTCCCAAGGGCGCGACGATCATCCGCAACCCCTACAACAAGATTCCGGGCTTCAGCGTCGATCACGTCCATTTCGTGCCCGGCTTTCCCGTCATGGCCTGGCCGATGATCGAATCGGTGCTCGACAGCCGCTACGCCGACATGTTCACCAGCGGCCAGTCGGCGGAAAAGTCGGTCATCGTTTTTGGTGCAATGGAGGCCACCCTCACGCCGCTGATGCAAGCCATCGAAGCCACGCATGCCGGCGTCAAGGTGTTCAGCCTGCCGAGCGTCGACCATCCCCAATATGGCCGGCACATCGAACTCGGCGTCAAAGGCGACCCGGTGCTGCTCGATGCCGCCTATTCCCAGCTGATCGAAGGGTTGCACGCCTTTGATGCCAAGCTTGGCCCAGAATTGGTGCGCTGAAATCGAGCGCACCAAATTGGTGATTATTCGCCTTCTTTTGGGGTTTGTACCCGTCGCTGGAGCCTCTTCGCAAGGGGCGACAATGGCACAGAAACTGCATCCCCCGTCCCTGTATTCCTAACCACCATCCAACTCAGGAGAAACTGATGGCAAAGACCGTCGCCGATGTACTCAAGCTCGTCAAGGAAAACGAGGTCAAGTTCATCGACTTCCGCTTCACCGACACCCGTGGCAAAGAGCAGCACGTGACCGTGCCGGTCTCGGCATTCGATGAAGACAAATTCACCTCGGGCCACGCGTTCGACGGCTCGTCCATTGCTGGCTGGAAGGGAATCGAAGCTTCGGACATGCAGCTCATGCCCGACCCGAACACTGCCAACATCGACCCCTTCTTCGAAGAAACGACGCTGATCCTGACCTGCGACGTGATCGACCCGGCCGACGGCAAGGCCTACGAGCGCGACCCGCGTTCGCTCGCCAAGCGCGCCGAGGCGTACATGAAGGCTTCGGGCCTGGGCGACACCGCCTACTTCGGTCCGGAACCCGAATTCTTCGTGTTCGACGGCGTTCGCTGGAAGAACGACATGTCGGGCTGCTTCGTCAAGATCGAGTCCGAAGAAGCCTCGTGGAACACCGACAAGGAATACGAGCACGGCAACACCGGCCATCGCCCGGCAGTCAAGGGCGGCTACTTCCCGGTTCCCCCGGTCGACAGCTTCCAGGACATGCGCTCGGAAATGTGCCTGGTGCTCGAATCGCTCGGCATCCCGGTCGAAGTGCATCACCATGAAGTAGCCAACGCCGGCCAGATGGAGCTCGGCACCAAGTTCAGCACGCTGGTTCAGCGCGCCGACTGGGTCCAGCTGCAGAAGTACGTGATCCATAACGTGGCCCACGCCTACGGCAAGACCGCCACCTTCATGCCCAAGCCCATCGTCGGCGACAACGGCTCCGGCATGCATGTGCACCAGTCGGTCTGGAAGGACGGCAAGAACCTGTTCGCGGGCGACGGCTATGCAGGCCTCTCGGACTTCGCGCTGCACTACATCGGCGGCATCATCAAGCACGCCCGTGCCCTGAACGCCATCACGAACCCCGGCACCAACAGCTACAAGCGCCTGGTGCCCGGCTTCGAAGCCCCGGTGAAGCTGGCCTACTCGGCCAAGAACCGCTCGGCCTCGATCCGCATCCCGTTCGTGGCCAACCCGAAGGGCCGCCGCGTCGAAGCGCGCTTCCCCGATCCGCTGATGAACCCGTACCTCGGCTTTGCCGCGCTGCTGATGGCCGGCCTCGACGGCGTGGAAAACAAGATCCATCCGGGCGAAGCCGCCAGCAAGGACCTGTACCACCTGCCGCCGGAAGAAGACGCGCTGATCCCGACCGTGTGCCACAGCCTCGACCAGGCTCTGGAATACCTCGACAAGGACCGTGCGTTCCTGACCAAGGGCGGCGTGTTCACCGACGCGTACATCGATGCGTACATCGAACTGAAGATGCAGGAAGTCACGCGCTTCCGCATGGCGACCCATCCGGTCGAGTTCGACATGTACTACTCGCTCTAAATCGGCGGGCGCAAGCCCCTGACGGGTAAGTAAGACAGAAAGGACGGCTTCGGCCGTCCTTTTTGCTTGGCGCGGAACATCTTGTCACCGATGGAGTCGAATTGCAGGAAAATGCGCCTTTGTCGCGGCATCCACCGATTCACATGAAGACTGCTTCCCTCATTTTTCTGGCTGGTTCATTGTTGGCCCTCGCCCTGCCGGCGTCGGCCCAGGAGCGCGTGTGGCGCTGCGGCAATGAATACACCAACAACTCGACCATTGCGCAGCAAAAAGGCTGCAAGGTCATGGAAGGCGGCAACGTCACCGTCGTGCAGGGCTCCGGCATGCCGGCCCCGGCCGCCAGGTCGTCGGGTGGCGGCGGTGGCTCTTCCGCCGCGCGTGCGCCGGCCGGCAGTCCGCGCGTGGAAGGCGTCGACCAGCGCGCCCGCGACGGCGAGGCCCGTTCGGTGCTCGAAGCCGAGCTCAAGAAGGCCGAAGCTCGCCAGGCCGAGCTCCAGAAGGAATACAACAACGGCGAGCCCGAGAAGCAGGGCAGCGAAGGCCGCAACTACCAGAAGTACCTCGACCGGGTGGCTGAAATGAAGGCCGAACTCGCGCGCAACGAGAGCGACATTGCAGGCATTCGCCGCGAACTCGGCCGCCTGCCGGCCAAGCAGCAGTAAGCATCAGGACATTCAATGGCATTTGGGAAGAAGGCGGCCGGCGCCAATCCGCGCTTTCAGTCCTTCGACCTGCTGTCCACGCTCATCGCAGTGGTCAGCACCAACGGTTCGGTGCTGTTTGCCAACGCAGCCCTGGAGGACGCGCTGGGCACTTCGCGCCGCACGCTCGAAGGCTCTCAGTTCGGGGCCTGCTTTCATGAGCCGCACGTGCTGCGCACCGCCATCGACGGCGCTCGCAGCAACGACTTTGCCACCCTGCGCTACGAAGCCTTCCTGCGCCGCGTCAATCATGAATTGATGCCGGTGCAGGTCACGCTGGCGCAGGGCGACAAGTCGGGCGAGCTCATCATCGAGATGTCGCCGCTGGAGCAGCAGGTGCGGCAGGACCGCGAAGAGCGCTTGCTCGACCAGGCGCAGGCCAACAAGGAACTCATCCGCAATCTCGCGCATGAAATCAAGAACCCGCTGGGCGGCATTCGCGGCGCGGCGCAGTTGCTGCAGATGGAAGTCGAGTCGCGCGACCTCATCGAGTACACGCAAGTCATCATCCATGAAGCCGACCGGCTGCAAACGCTGGTCGACCGCCTGCTGGCCCCGCACCGTCGCCCGCACGTGGTGGGCGACGTCAACATCCACGAGGTGTGCGAGCGCGTGCGCTCGGTCATCCTTGCGGAGTTTCCGCGCGACCTGCACATCGAGCGTGACTTCGACGTCTCGATTCCCGAGTTTCGCGGCGACCGCGAACAACTCATCCAGGCCACGCTCAACATCGTGCACAACGCGGCGCAGGCCCTTGCCGAGCGCCGTGCGGCGGGTGACGCGCAGATCACTTTCAAGACGCGCATCGCCCGCCAGGTCATATTCAACAAGCAGTGGTATCGATTGGCACTGGAATTGCATGTCATCGACAACGGACCGGGTGTGCCGGACACGATCAAGGACCGCATCTTCTATCCGCTCGTATCGGGAAGAGAAGGCGGGACAGGGCTTGGATTGACGCTCGCACAAACTTTTGTGCAACAGCATCACGGCGTGATCGAGTGCGACAGTGTCCCGGGCCGAACCGATTTCAAGATATTGATTCCGCTGCCCTAGCAGCCACGGCAACAAGGAGATGCATGAAGCCGATCTGGATAGTTGATGACGACCAATCGATCCGCTTCGTGCTGGAGAAGGCCTTGTTGCGCGAAGACCTGCCCACGCGCAGCTTCACCAACACACGTGAGGTGCTGGCCGCCCTCGAACTCGCCGCCGACGACGAACAGCAGGGCCCCCAAGTCCTGGTGAGCGACATCCGTATGCCCGGCGGCTCCGGGCTCGACCTGCTCGACAAGATCAAGGCCAAGCACCCCGGCCTGCCCGTCATCATCATGACGGCGTTCTCCGACCTCGACAGCGCCGTTTCGGCGTTTCAGGGCGGCGCCTTCGAATACCTGCCCAAGCCCTTCGACCTGCCGCGCGCCGTCGAGCTCATCCGCCGCGCCGTCGATGAAAGCCAGCGCGAGGAAGTGGCCGAAGAACGCATGGTCGCCGCGCCCGAAATGCTGGGCCAGGCGCCCGCCATGCAGGACGTGTTCCGCGCCATCGGCCGGCTCTCGCAGAGCAACGTCACGGTGCTCATCACCGGCGAATCGGGCTCGGGCAAGGAACTGGTGGCGCGCGCGCTGCACAAGCATTCGCCGCGCGCCAACGGCCCCTTCGTGGCCATCAACACCGCGGCCATTCCCAAGGACCTGCTCGAGAGCGAACTCTTCGGCCACGAGCGCGGCGCTTTCACCGGCGCTCAGACCATGCGGCGCGGCCGCTTCGAACAGGCCGAGGGCGGCACGCTCTTTCTCGACGAAATCGGCGACATGCCTTTCGACCTGCAGACGCGCCTGCTGCGCGTGCTGAGCGACGGACACTTCTACCGCGTGGGCGGCCACAACTCGGTCAAGGCCAACGTGCGCGTGATCGCGGCCACCCACCAGGACCTGGAGCAGCGCGTCAAGCTAGGGGGCTTCCGCGAAGACTTGTTCCACCGCCTCAACGTGATTCGCCTGCGCCTGCCCGCGCTGCGCGAGCGCGGCGAAGACGTGCCCGCACTCACGCGGCACTTCCTGCAGGTGAGTGCGCGCCAGCTCGGCGTCGAGCCCAAGCGCATCTCCGACGCCGCATTGGCCAAGCTCGCCGCCTTCAGCTTCCCGGGCAACGTACGCCAGCTCGAGAACATCTGCCACTGGCTCACCGTGATGGCGCCGGCCCAACTCATCGAAGCCAAGGACCTGCCGCCCGAAGTCATGGCCGCTGGAACCGGAGCAGAAGCGCATGCGCACGCCGGTGAAGCTGCCGTTGCTGCAACCCAGACCGCCGTGCAGCCCGCACCGCTGCTCTCACCCAGCCCCGAGCGCGAATTCGCTCCGCCAAGCGCCGCGCCCGAAGCCGCTGAAGGCCTGGTGGGCGCCAGCAGCTGGGAGAGCGGCCTCGAGGTCGAGGCGCAGGCGCTGCTGGCCGCCGGCCGCACCGATGTCTGGGATGTACTGTCGCGCCGCTTCGAATCACGGCTCATCCTCACCGCGCTGGCCAACACCCGCGGCCGCCGCATCGAAGCCGCTCAGAAACTGGGCATCGGCCGCAACACCATCACCCGGAAAATCCAGGAACTGGGCATCGAGTAGCTCGGCCCTGCCGGGCCTTGGCTAGCGGCTTCGCTGACCCAGGGTCAGCGAGTCGAGCTGGAAGTTTTCGCTCTTGTCCCAGAGCCAGGTGTCCACATAGGTGTGGCCGCCCAGGCGCCCGGGGCTCGGCAAGGGCGATGCCGCCTTGATCAGAGCCGCGATCTTGCCCGGCACTTCGGGGGCATGGCTCGGCACGCGGCTGAACGTCACGTTCGTGACGTTGCCATTGGCATCGAGCTCCGTCTCGACCACCACCACCGCATACACCAGCGGCGGAATCTTCCCCTTGTAGATGCGCTGCGCGTAGGTCTTGTAGATCTGCCGCGCGCCGGTCTTGCGGTAGGCCCGCACGGCCGGCGTTTGTGCCGTGATCAGGCGCACGGTCGGCACGTCGGTCTTTGCGCCTGCCACTTCATCGGGTGCGGAGGCGGCGGACTTGTCATCGCCCGTTTTGTCCGCCGGCTTCAAGGCCGAGCAGGCTACCAGGGCGAGCGCGGCTGCAACGGTTGCCAGAGTGCGAAGAGTCATTTTCATCAGGTACCTTGGTCGAGATCGAGCACCACCGGTGCATGGTCGCTTGGCTTTTCCCACTTGCGCGGCACGCGGTCGATGATGCAACCCTTAACGCGCGGCACCAGCGGTTCGCTCACAAGAATGTGGTCGATGCGCAGCCCGCGGTTCTTTTGATAGCCGAGCATCCGGTAGTCCCACCACGAATAGCTCTTCTCGGGCTGCTCGAAGAGGCGGAAGCTGTCCACCAGCCCAAGCTGCAGCAGCGCCTTGAACTGCTCGCGCTCCTCCGTCGTGTGATGGATGGTTTCCGCCAGCCCCACCGGGTCGTAGCTGTCCCGGTCTTCGGGTGTGATGTTGAAGTCGCCGAGCAGCACCAGGTTCGGATGCGCCGCCATTTCGGCCCGCAGCCATTCGCGCAGGGCGCGCAGCCAGCCCATCTTGTATTCGAACTTGTCGGTGCCCGGCGCCTGGCCGTTGACGAAGTAGCCGTTCACCACGCGCAGCGGGCCGGCCGCCGTGTCGATGGTGGCGGCGATCACCCGCGACTGGTCGTCGGTAAAGCCGCCGATGTTCTTTGCCACGTCCCGCATCGGCGCCAGGCTCAGGATGGCCACGCCGTTGTAGGTTTTCTGGCCGAACACCGCGCATTCGTAACCGGCCGACTTGAGCACCTCGAGAGGGAACTTGTCGTCGCTCATCTTGAGTTCCTGCAGGCACAGCACGTCCACAGGGTTGGCGATCAGCCAGTCGAGCACATGCTGCAGGCGGGCGGTGAGGGAGTTGACATTCCAGGTGGCAATTTTCATGAATTATGGTAACCTATTGATTTTAAAAGGCTTTCTAACGTGTTCTAGGCGCCTGTTTGGGTGCATACCCGCCAGCGTACCCGTTTTATGTTTCGCTACGCTTGGCCGCTGGAACGAAGTTAGCCAGCTTAGCAAAAGCCCTCGGCTTTGCCTTGTGGGTGCCCCAACAGGGTGCAACAGCGAGTTGAGTGGAAACGGGGGGCGGGGCTTTGGCACCCGTGCGCGGGGCGCGCTAAAGTGGGTAAGGCCTAAGCACGAGCCTATCGCCGGTAGCGTGGCGCATCGGCGGACACACTCTCCGCCGGCAACCCAGTATCCATGCGGGTTTGCTGGCAGGGCAGTCACTTTACCCCCCATTTTTACCCCCTTTTATTTTTGCGCTCAGGTGGGCTGCTTTGGATCACCTTGGGCAAGGCGCGGCGAACCACCGGTCTCTAGGCGCTGGCGTCCTAGGGCCTTTAGCTCAGCTCAGGCTCTGCGCAACCCGTTGCGGCACTACCCCCGGCCGGGCAGGCCGGCGCTTGCCGCCGCCTGGCAAATGCCGTTTTTGAGCCCAATCCGACAGGCCAATTGGACCCGGTTGAGCTAGCTTTTGTCCAAAAAATGTTACATTTTGTCGCATTTATGCCATAATTTACCCACGGGCCAGGCCTGCCGGCGCAAGCTAGGCTAGACCCTGCCCGTCTGTAGGCGCACGCCGCCTGTGGCCCCTGATGGCCGCCAAGCCAGCGCATTTGCCGCTGGCCTTGGCGGCCGTTTTTGTTTCCTCCCTGCGCTTTTTTTCGACTGCTGCACCTCGCCCCCGGGGCCCGGTGCGGCCGCCGCATGGGCGCTTCTTTTGTACGGAGATTTCAAGTGAAAGACCTTCTGAGCACCTTCCTCCAGCCCGGCAGCACACCACGCTTTGCGCTGGGCCGCGTTGTCGCAACACCGGGCGCCCTGGCGCTCATGCATGCCACCAACAGTAACCCGTTCGTGCTGCTGGCCAAGCATGTCACCGGTGACTGGGGCGAGATCGATCCCGAAGACGTAGTCACCAATGAAGACGCGCTTGAGCACGGCTTGCGTGTGCTCTCGGTCTACCGATTGCCGCTGCAAGCGGTGGTCGAAAAGGGTGCAGCACCAGCACAGCCATCACAGGAAGCTGATGACCACGACAACCGCATCTGGTTGATCACCGAAGCGGATCGAAGCGCCACGACACTGCTGCTGCCCGAGGAGTACTGACGATGGCTAGCCAAACCAAGCAGCGCAAGGGATCACTTTGCTTTCCGTCGACGCGAAGTGGGGGAGGGGCGGACCGGGGATCTCGGTGCCCTCACGAGCGTCGTGTCAAACCCTCGCTGTTCCGCCAGCTTTGGGTCAAGCAATTCGTGAGCCGGGATCTTCAGCGCCTCCGCGATCAATGCGATGTTGTCGATGGAGATATTCCTGATCCCCTGTTCAAGGCTCCCAATGAAAGTCCGGTCGAGGCCGCACTCGAATGCCAGCCTTTCCTGAGACAACTCGGCGGCGATGCGCGCCATGCGCACGTTCTTGGCAAACATCGAGCGAAGGGTGGGGTGCGGGGACTTTTTCGAAGGCGACGGTGGCATCCAACCGATGGTTGAAAAAAGACGTGTTTGAAACCACGGTGTTTGAATATCATTAGGATGTCCTTGGGGGCCTCTGAGCCGGCGCAGCACGCAAACTGGTCTGTCCAAAAAAGATACTTAAACACATCATTAATTGCGCGACTGGACACGTCGCGTGCATCGGAATTTGGAAAGTAAGGAGAAGAGATATGTTCAAAGCGATACGCATGCGTTTCTGCCGCTGGTCCTGCACTGGCGCACTGTTCGTTTCGGTGCTTGCGGGCTGCGCCCCCGAGGCCCCGCCCTGCAATGACGCCGAGGTCACGAGCTCCCTGCTCGAGATGCTTCACCAAGCACACGATGACCGACTCAAAGACCTTCAGGTCAAGAGCAAGGACCTCGCAACCATCAGCCTCGATGCGCCCGAAGTCACCGCCTACGACGACAAGCTCAAGACCCGCAGCTGTAAGGTCACCTACCGGGTGCAGGCGCCACAGGATCGAGTTCCAAGCATGTTCAAGTACATGAACGCGATCCAAAGTCCGATGATCAACTTGATGGGCAACTTGGGCGCGCTCTCTGCCGCGTTCGGTGGGCCGGATCCTCGCAAGGAGTTGGCCCAGCAGCAAACGGATGCCGCCGTGTTTCAACAGTGGAACCAGGGGCCACTGACGAGCGACCCGATACGCAAGTCCGTGGCGTACCGCATCCAAAAGGAGGAGGGCGGTCGGGATTTTGTCGTTCGCACCAACGTCGATGTGACCGGCTCCCTCCAATACCTTCGTATTGCTGCGCTGACCGACGTTCAGCTCAAGCGCCAAGCCGAGCAAGACAAGGTGCAATTGGCCAAGCAGGCCGAAATCGATCGACTCTCGGCCAGCGGCAACTGGCGCAAGGCGGTGGTGATTCTGGACTTCTCGACAGGCCACAACGACCCTTATCACTGCAGCAAGAACAAGCTCTATTGCATGCAGGCGCGCGACGTAGAGGATGGCAAAACCATTGTTCGCTATGAGCTCGATGCGCAGAAGGTGGACGAGCGCGGTGCTGAGTCCCTGCTGGCTTCTCAGCGCAGCGGCCAGGCAGTGTGCCTGGTGGGTGTGCAGAAGACACAGAACCCGCTGATCTTTAGCGTCAAGGGCTACTCGACGTTCCGTAACCAGAAGGGCGAGGCTGTCGATTGCCTGCCAGGTGCGGAGAAGGAGAACTGGGCCGCATTGGTATCGCAGACGAAGAAGGAGGAGGCGGCCGCGGCTGTAGGCTCGGGCGCCGCACCCGCGACGACGGCCGCAGCCACTGCTCCGCCACCTTCGAATGCTCTCCCTAGCACTGGGCCCGAGAGTCTCATGTCGCTCATCACCAAGTACGAGCCATGCGGCGAGGAGGCCGTGTGCCTGCACACCGGCAAGGGCAACGTCGTCTGGATGCAGGCCAGCATGATGCGGCGCATGGACTACGCACTGCTCGACAAGGCGATCAGCAGCAAGACGCCGGTGTGCCTGCGCGACTTGACGCGCACCGATGCCAAGAACTTCGCGGCCGATGGCCTGGACAGCGCGTGCTGAGGTCCATGCAGTAGCGGCAACACGCTACTGATACCGCCTTTTGCGAAGGCGCCGTGCTGGCCGAGAGGCTGGTGCGGCGCTTTTTGCTTTTTCCGTCTTCATTCCATCGCCGCCGCCCACGTGCGCGCGGCATCACAGGTAACTCCCATGAATGTTCTACACACGCCCGCCGACAGCGGGGCGAACGCCGCTGTCCGCTTGATCGGCATCGGCTCCCTGGGCCGGCACTTTGTCCAACGCTTTCACGCCGACATCGACGGGCCGCCGCACACGCCACTGGCCGATTTGCTGGTCCAGCCACCTTGCGTCCTCGAGGTGGTCGCCGGCCAGGCGGCCGAAGCGGCCGTCAACCAAGTGGAGCTGGCGGACACGCGGATCCTGTGCCTGGCCTTTGGACTCGATCTCACCCCGGTAGAGATCGAAGCGGCGATGCTGCTGGTCTGGCGCCTCTGGGCACAGGAGGCGCACGTCATCGGCGTGGTTCTCGGGGCGCACCAGCCTCCGCCGCCGGACCGCGACTCGCTCCTCGGCATCCTTTGTGATTCGATTGACGCACGCGTCGACATCTCGGATCCAGACGATCCGGTCGAATTGGCACCGCTGCAGTGGTTCTATGTAGGGCTGCAGCGCTCGGTGCTGGCGGGCCTGTCGATCATGGAAGCGGCCTGGGACCACAGCGATGTGGTCGAAACCCTGGACTTCGGCCAGGTGCGGCTGGAGCTTTTTACGCAACCGCTGGACAAGCCGGCGCAGCTGGATGCCGCCATGGTGGAAATCCTGGAAGAGCTCCATCATCGGGGCGTGTGGCTGGAAGACGCGCTGGGTGCTGTCCTCGTGCTGTGGGCGCCGTCCGAGTACCAGCTCACGGTGCGCATGGTGCGCGGTCTGGGGCGCAGCTTGAGCGAGGCATTGGGAGCGGGGGCCTTGCACCTGACCATCCGGTTGCGCAGCCGGCCTACCGGTGAAGACCAGACCGCGTATCTGACGCTGGTGGTAAGCACGCCGCGATTGCGCACCCATCTCCAGTAGACCCCCTCCAAACGGCCATGGGCATTTGCCATGGCGCTCAACGCCAACCGACGCCCGCCCACGCGGGCGTTGCTCATTTCCAAGAACAAACCCCATCCGCTTCAACAGCGAGCAAACATCATGAAGAAGGTTCGCATCGATTCATCGACCGGCGCCTCCGTCGCGCACAGGCCCACCAGGGCGGTCAAGGCTCGGAAGGCCCATGCCCAGTTCGATCACTATGTCGCCAGCGCCGTTGCCGACAGCACAAGGCGCGCCTATGCCGGCGACCTGAGACATTTCCGAGATTGGGGCGGAAGGGTGCCGGCCACACCGGCGATGGTGGCCCGGTACTTGGCGGCCTTTGCCGGCAAGGTCAAGGCGAGCACCTTGAACCGGCGTCTGGCTGCGATTGCCAGCGCGCACACGGTGCTGGGCAAGCCGTCGCCCACACGGTCAGAACTGGTGCAGACCACAATGCGGGGAATTCGACGAATCCACGGATCGGCACAGAGGCAGGCCAAGCCCATCAGCATCGAAATGCTGCGCCTGCTCGCCAAGCCGCAGAGGCACTTGGATCCGGTGAGAGACCTGCGAGACCGGGCCTTGCTGGTGGTGGGCTTCGCGGGAGGGTTTCGCAGATCGGAGCTGGCGAGGCTCAAGCTCGAGAACCTGGCCTTCGACGCTCAAGGCGTGACGGTGACGCTGGTGCGTTCGAAGACAGACCAGCAGGGCAAGGGCAGGGTGGTGGCGCTGCCACATGGGCCGGGGCGGATGTGCCCAGCCAAGTTGCTGAAAAGCTGGATTCAGCTGGTGCATGAGATGGCCCCGGAAGAACTCGACACAAAGCCATTGTTTCGCAGGGTGGATCGGTATGGCAAGCCTGGTAGCGGGTTGAGCGGGGCAGCGGTCGGCGGGGTGATGCGGCGGCGCATGCGCGATTGCGGACTCGATCCGAGTGGATTTTCGGCGCACAGCTTGCGATCAGGCTTGGTCACTTCGGCAGCAAGGGCCGGGGTGCCGACCTGGGCCATCCAACGGCAGACGGGGCATCGCTCTGAAAGCACCGTGCACCGCTACATCCGGGAGCTTTCGCTGTTCGAGAGGAACGCATTTCGCTCTTTGACTAAGGGCTAGTGGGGCAAGGCGGGCATTTCAGAACCGATTCCCGGTTTAGACATGCCGTAGGGCTATCTGGAATGATCTCTCCATATCGAATTTGGCGTTGGTACGTTATGCGTGAGCGACGTGGCGCCGATTCGAAGATTGCTGCCCGCGCCTCTCACTCGCCGCCGAATGCCAAATCGCGCTTCGAATAGGGCCGCTGTTATGCTGCGCGAAAACAAGGCTGTTCGACGGCAATTCGGGGCTGGCTTCACGCCGGCACCGAAGCACCGGGAAGACGGGAGGATTCAACGCTTGCGTCGCCTATATCGCACTTTAGATTACAGACATTGCTGCTCAGATCGTCCATGGAGCATCTGGGCGTGAGCCAGCCGTCTCGTCTTACCTTACTACGTCGAATTCGACTTCTGGGTGAAGCCGCGCTCGAGTTCAACTGCGACGCGGCGACCGTCGCGGGCACTGCTCTAAGGCTGTGGTGCCAGTTGGATTTTCCAGCTGCTCCGAAAGCGAAGCTCTCGTACTCCAACCAGCTCCAAGTCACAGTTCAGATGAAGAGCTTCGTGGGGTTGCTTCGGCAGTTGGACTTCTTGGAAGCCTCGTATTGGCTGAGTTCGGCATACGCGATGCTTACGGACGAGACCTACCGTAAGAAGCTGGCGATGTTCTTCACGCCTGCATCGCTGACGCGGGGGCTCCTCGACGATCTAGCCGCCCAAGGTGGCGACTTCGGTAAGCATAGCTTTTTGGATCCGGCGTGTGGTGGCGCCGCATTCCTCGCGCCAATCGCTTTCCGGATGCGGGAAGCGCTCAAGGCTCAGGGCCTGTCGCCCAGGGCAAGGCTTAAGCACATCGAGCGGCACCTGTTCGGGACCGACAAGGACGCCACCTTGTGCAAGCTGTCCCGCCAGTTTCTCTACATGGCCTTGCATGAGGACATCGAGACCTCAGGCTACATTCCTACCTTCGCCATTGAGGCGGCCGATTCGCTGAAAAGTCGACGCGGCAAGCTCGGCCGTCGCGACGTTGTCGTCTGCAATCCGCCCTACCGCAAACTTGCATCAGACGAAGCAGCTATGCTTGCCCCCGCCTTCGAGCACATCGTCGAAGCTCAGCCGAATCTCTACAGCGTCTTCATCTTCCAGTGTGCCCGACTGGTCCGACCAGGAGGGTTGGTCGCACTCGTCACGCCGACCAGCTTCCTGTCTGGCCAATATTTCAGCCGCCTGCGCAGTTTCCTCATCCGCAATACTGAGATCGAGCACATCGGCATGGTCAGTGAGCGGCTCGGCGTCTTCATCGACGTTGAGCAGGAGACCGCTCTCACTGTGCTGCGCCGCCGAGTTCCAGACAACCGAACCGAGGCTCAGGCCACTGTTTCAGTGGTCTCGGTAGAGGGCAAGTACACCCCAGTCGGAACCTCAGTGCTTCCAAACGGAGGGGGCGTGTGGCCAATTCCGCGCACGGTGTCTGACGTTGCGCTCCTGAAGCTAGCCGCAGTAAGCAAGTTTCGACTCGCGGACTACGGCTACAAGATTCGGATCGGGGCTTATGTCTGGAACCGCGACAAGCGCCCCAAATATGCCACTTTGCGGGACGTGCGAAAGGCGAAAGCTGACACAGCGGTTCCCCTTCTTTGGTCACGGAACATCTCGCCTGACAGGTATCTCAACTTTGAACCTGACCTGAAGGCTGATGGCCATCACTTCGTAGACCTGGGCGACAAGCTGCACGCAGCGGTCGTGCGTCAGCCTTGCGTCGTTATGCAGCGCGTGACTTCAAATGACCAGCCACGGCGCCTGGTGGCGGCACCCGTTTCAATGAACATCTTCATTGACTACGGCGGCTTCGTTGGGGAGAACCACGTTGTCATTCTCGAACCAGCCGTAGACATTCTGCAATTACAGCCAACTCAACTCGCAGAGCTGCTTAGCACGCACGCGGTCGACCGAATCTACCGCTGCATTTCTGGGGCGACAAACGTCTCAGTATTCGAGCTGACCCAGCTTGCGCTGCCAGACCCGGCTAAGCTCAAACAGAGCCTCAGTCAAGGGAGCACCATGGAAGAAGCGGTTAATCGCTTATTTGGACTTGGACCGTCAAGCGTGACTAAACAAGCCAAGAATTAAAAGCCCCCGAAATGCCGCCGTTCAAGTCACTTGCTGATCGTCAAGCGGACCGAGCGAAATCGCTTCAGCGTCAGGCTGACCGTACCAAACAAATTGCGATGCGACGCGCAGCGGCTTCAACGCCCGCCACGAGTTCGGCGCCTTGCAAGTCGCCAGTTCCGAACGCGCCACGACCAGCGAGCGAGCCGCCGAGTGTGGCAGCGCGTGTGCAGCAAGCACTCATCCCGTTGTTTCGAGATGACAGTGCTGAGTCAAGCGCCCCCTCGTCGGCGTTGATTGCGCTGGCTGACCTCTATTTGCATGCGGCACAGTATCGGTCTCGGCATATCGCCATGATCTGGCCAGTGACGCTTAAGACATTGACGGTTGTTCACGCTCTGGCCACGCTCGCGCGGTGGCAGATGGGTGACAAACTGGGGGTCCGAGGGCTTCTGTTCCCCGTTAAGTCGAACGTCTTCTACCCACTGAATCACATTCACTTTGATCGTAAGGCGGTCCTGGGCATCGCAAGGAGCCTCGAAGAGGTAAACCCCAACCCAAGAGTCACGCGGTCGCTTCCTACTAAAGACGCCTTTCACTTCTGGCTGACGGACCGTAGCCTCCCTAAGCTTAGAGGCGAGGCCTTCAACCCAACCATCGGCGAGTTGCTGCCTCACTTCCTCGGCCCCGCCGAATTCAAGGGATGGCATTCTTGCCACGACAGGTTGCTGGCGCTCATCCGTGCCAAGGTGCTCCGCCGGACAAATGCCAGAGCATTGCAGCAAAATACCGAGGCCTTTGGACAGCCCAAAACGGCCCCCGACGCGCTTTTTGCGCTCGACGGTCGCATGAGCGAGGCCGACCTGCGGCGCGCATGCTGCGAAATGGCGCGCGTGGGCTCGCCAGAGGTTGTCTTGGTTTTAGCAACCAGGGCGGTTCGATTGGAAGCCCCTGGCTGGCGGGGCCGCTTGGTCCGCTTCTGCCTCATGCTGGAAGAGACGTTTCCGCACCGCCCGCCGGGTGTGGTCATCGTCACGGACGAGCCTCATGCGGCACACAGGCTCAAGAACGAGCTCTGGGAACAAAACAACAAGCGGGACCCAGCCCGGCGGTGGAAGACTCCGCACGAGTTCAAGATTTGCGGGGTCCCGAGCACCGTTGACGCGGAGGGCCTGCTCGCACCTGGTGCAGTCGAGGCATTACACCCCTCGCCGCGGGAGTTCGATGTGCACATCGTGGACTCTGCGGTAGCCAAGGTTGCGAACAAACTTGTGCGAATCGCGCAAGACGTTCCTGGCGGCAAAGAGAATGCCCGAGCACTAGTGGATGCAGCGAGCTACATCTCACGCATTGCTGCGCTCCCATGTGGCGTGATGCACATGGCCGAATACCTGGGAGGTCCAGACATCTCTGACCGGACACGCGCCGCTTTCGATTGGCCACTGCACCTCGGAGCAGCCAACGACTTCGAACGGGCTGTCGGTGTCGGCGAACACCGCGCCGCACTGCTGGACTGCCTAGCCAAAGCCTCGAACTACTTCGGCAATTACAACCGGGCTACCCCGTTTGCGCACAAGCTCGCAGAACTAGTCGCCGCCGCGGCGGGTAGTAAGGGCCGTAGCGTGACAGTAGTATTCACCAACGCGCTGTATCGACGCTTGGCCGAACGATTCCTGCAAGACTACGACCAGTATCCGGGCGGTGTCGCGTTCAGCTCGTTCCAGCAGCACATCCACTTCATGTCGGCAGCGCACTTGGAAGAGCATCTGATTAGGCTTGAACGCTCCACCTTGATCTTCGCTGGTCTGAACGAAGACTGTCTGCGTTTGCTCCTAACGGACGACCGTATTCCGACACATTCAGTCGTACTGTTGACCCAGCGCGCTGGCCAGTTTCTGCGTGCAACGTTGAAACCCATCGCCGATAGCTACCCAGAGTTTCGCTCCTACAAACCTCGCATCGAGTCCATCCTTCGTCAGCTCAAAGACTTGCCCGAGGACGCTTCGGTCCTGTCGACGAGTGACTATGTTCTACCCACCTTCCGCGTTGAACTGTCCTCGGACATCTCGACAAGCGAACGTGAACTGGACCCAGACTCGTGGGCGATTCGACTCGAAAACGGCATCACGCAGTATCGACGGGACACTGCCGAGGTCTACGTCTACGACCCAGTCTCCCAGTACGCGTCCGACGCGGGTTTCCGCACGTGCCAGGTCCGTTCCTTGGAGCAGGGCGACAAGCTGTTCGTGATGTCCGCAGAGCTGCGAGAGATGGTCGAGCAAGTGCTTCGTGACGCCGGGGTTCAGATTCAAACGGACAAGACGTTCGAGGCCGCGCTGCGAAGCTACCACGAGCAAGTCCAGAAGCGCTTCGCTCAGCGCTTCCCAACGGGCACGGTTCAAGACAAGGTCCGTGCGATGCGGAAGGCCATCCTTGCTGTTGATGGCCGCCTGGAAGCCGACTTGGCAAAGGAACAGGCCATGCGTCACTGGATTGACCTCCGCGACTCAACCAACACAGTTTTCGACCAACTCAGGCCTCAGGCACCCTTGCGCGAATCGGCCTTCAAGGCGTTCGCCCACGTTCTGGGCTTTTCATCGCTTGAAGCGGCCTACCAGTGGCAGCGGGTCATCATGGCCGTTCGCAACTCCCGCCGCCTCGATGGGCGACATGTCTCCGATATCTACGCCTACATGCTTTTGCAGCCCGAGTCCGCAATGGCCAACTCGAACATCAAGCGGCAAACGCTTGCGCTGCTGTTCGGCAAGGCGCGCTCAAACGTAGTGACAGTTGAGAACGCCAGCCCTCTGAAGGAGTTGAAGAAATGAACCAGCCCGTCCTGCGCGCGGATCCAACATCGGTTTCTTCGACTCTGAAGGAGGCGGTCGTTGACGGCCTGCTGAACCTCACCTACTCGAAGCTCAGCGGGACCGGGCCAAGTGGCCAACACTTGTTTGGTGCTCGACCGCGAGCGCTGCTCAACTCAGGTTTCATCCTCCCGCAAAGGAACCCGACCGGCGATGACGAGGTGACGTCGCCCATCTGGATCTCGTCGCACGGGATTCAGATGCAACTCAACGCCGGGACACATTCCGTAGTCAAGGTGTCACCGCGACTCTCGATGTACGTCCGCGCGCTCCCGCGCGAAGAGGACCTCACGCGGCCCAACTGCCGGCCCGTCTTTATGCTTCGCCAAGCTGTTGTCGCAGAGCTGAAGGCCGAGCGAGACAAACGGCTGAACGAGGCTTGGGAAAAGGTTAAGGGCGAGTACACCTCTCGGTGGAAGCACCCGCAGTGGGCCGAGACCAGGGCAAGGGTCGTTGAAGCAATCTATCTCGAGAAGGGCATCCCACATCGCCTTCTCACGTCGGACCTACCACCGGAGACCGCTGAAGAAGAGGTCCCAGTCGAAGCAGCCACCTCCGAGGATAGAGCCGGCGACCTCACCAAGGAGGGCATGGCTGTTTCGGCCGCGGCTGGATTGCCCATCAAGGACGAACACTTCGAGCCACTGACCGTGCCTCACAAGTGGTTCCGGCTTGAGGTGGTGCTACCCGACCTCGAACTGGACACGGCCAAGGCCGCCGACCAGCTCGTACATGACATTGCGGACCATGCCGCACACATGAATGCGGCTGTGTTCAAGCGGCTGGAGGCTTGGGTCAAGAGCAACGACCCTGAAGTTGGTGGCAAGGCGTGGGGCTACCGGCACAACCTGCAGATTCCAGCGAGCCAATACACCAGATGGTCTGAGTTCCTTGACCGAGTGCGCAAGTCAGACCTCCGCATCGCCATTCCGGACATCCAACTTTCCTGGGGCTTGGAACTCCACACGGATTGGTTAGATCCTTCGAAGCGCAACCTGTTCATTGCGCTGGAGAACGTCAGCCAGCCGCCTCGGCAGTTCGCTGACGAGACCGAAGAATCCGTCTTTCAAGTCTCGCTGCGGCTTGAGTTGCCATCGAGTCTGCATCAGCCCTTGAAGTTGGAACGCATCGAGCCCTCCTATCGGTACAACAAGTATCTGGCCTACCCTGCGATGGGGCACAACTGTGGCGTCGAGCGGGTGCAATCCGCGCCGCACGTACGGATCCTTCAAACCACCTGGACGCCAAGATACGTCCAGCCTCGAATCGTACCCACGAGCGCCAACGGCGTGCAACGCTTGGTCCGAGCGCTGGCTTCACCGAGCGGGCTGGATGGTTTGGCGCCGTTGGTTCCCGCAATGGACGCCTGGCTGAAAGGCCTCCCTTCACAAGTCAAAACAGCCGAAGGCTTGGACCCATCCGACAGTGCCGGAGTGGCCCGCGAGGCTGAAGCCTTCAAGGGCGACCTTTTGAAGTGGCGGTCGGAGTTGAACTCGGTCGCCGCCGGTCTGGAGTGCTTGAAAGAGTCCAAAGCCGCATGGAGGACCCGCGGAGCTCAAACGGACAAGAAGGCTTTTGTCTTTGAGGCGTGGCTGGCCATGAATGAGGCTATGGCCGACTTCATGAAGGCGCGGTTTAAGCGTGACGACAACGAGTGGCGTCTATTTCAACTGGCGTTTGTCGTTGCGAACATCCCAGCATTGGCCTCGCGCATTCCAGAGTTCGCTCACATCTTCGACGAGCAGCGCGATGACGCTGTCACGCTGCTGTACTTCGCAACCGGTGGCGGCAAGTCCGAGGCCTTCTTCGGCCTGCTCCTGTTCAATCTCATGCTTGACCGGCTACGCGGCAAGCATAGGGGCGTGACGTCGCTGATTCGATATCCACTTCGTCTGCTCACGATCCAGCAGGCCCAGCGGTGCGCCCGCGTTTTGGCGCACGGAGAACGGGTGCGGCGCAATCAGGGCTATGGCGGAGAGCCGCTCTCCATAGGATTCTGGGTCGGAAGCGGGGGCTCGCCAAATCGGCATAGCACGAAGGGTGTCAAAAGCATCCCTTTGGCAAGTGCAGTACCGCCGACGCTGGCCAATGAGGAGGCGCTTAGGTCGAACGACTCCAAGTACTCTGCAGCGATGAGGGCATGGCGGAAGTTGCCCAAGTGTCCCTTCTGCGGAAGCGAAATTGCGCTGCGGCTTTTCGTGGAGCACGGCGGCCAGACCTTGGGTCATGTCTGTACAGACATCAAGTGCGACTCAAATGACGGCGCGTGGAAGCCTCTCCCGTTTTACATCGTTGACGAGGACATCTACGATCTGGCCCCATCCGTGCTTCTGGGGACCGTGGACAAGCTCGCACTCATCGGACATTCGGGCCGGACCATTCGCCGCATCTACGGCATGTTTGGTGCCGCCCCTTGGTACAGCCCGGTAACGGGTCGCCTCTACATCCCAGAAAACAAGGAACTCGCAGCAGGCCCGACCGGAAAGGGCATGGCCGGCGTCTTTCCTGCCTACCAGGGCGGGCAAAAGCTCTTTCACGACCCGTTCCCCAGCCTCATCATCCAAGATGAGGCGCACCTGCTTGATGAGTCGCTAGGGACGTTTGCAGGTCTGTTCGAATCGACATTGGACGCGATATTCGCCCACCTGGCCGGCCCGCTGACGGGCCTTGTGGCGGTGGACGCACAAGGCAAACGCCGACGAGCGAAGGTGATTGCGGCCTCAGCGACGGTCTCCGACCCGGAACGTCAGCTTGAACACCTGTACCAGCGGTCCATCCCCGCGACCCAGTTTCCTGAACCGGGCCCGTCCCTCTACGAGTCGTTCTACGCGAAGCCCTCAGAGGCTGCGCCAGAGGAGCCGGAGCGGCGCACAAACCTAGATGTGGAGGTTGCAAGCCGTCAGGCGCGCGTCTACACCGCATTTATGACGAACGGTAAGCCGCACACGTCGACAAGCGTCTCGGTCTTGTCCGGTTTCCACCTCACAGTCACCCGTCTGTTTGACCTCCTGGCCGCCGGTGGAGACCCAGGGCTGCAGGAAGCCAAGGACCAGCTGATTGGCCACCTCTCGCCAGGCCCGCTACAAGTCCTTCATCGGCAGGCTCTCTTAATCGCAAGCGCTTCGGAATTGGCAACGCTGGTTGACCTGCACCGCATCGCGCTGACCTACGTGACTAACAAGAAGGGTGGCGACCAAATCATGGCCGCAGAGGCAGAGGAGACCCGCAAGCGGCACTTGAACGAGGGCATTTTTTTGGAGGGCATCGACACGCGTCTCATCACCGGCTCTGTCGAGCAGGGCGAGATTCAGGGTGTTGTCGACGCAGCGCAAAGGCGCGTCAATCCGGGCGAGCCCCTGCCGCCCATCCGAGAGCAGATGCGGTCGGTCATCGCGACGTCTGCCATCTCTCATGGCGTTGACGTTGATGAGTTCAACTCAATGTTCTTCGCGGGCATGCCCTCGGACATCGCCGAGTACATCCAAGCGTCCTCGCGGGTCGGGCGAACTCACATTGGCTTTGTGGTGCTTGTGCCAACGCCGCAACGTCGACGCGACCGCCACATCGTCCATATATACGACATCTTCCATCGCTTTCTTGAGCGCATGGTGCAGCCCGCGGCTATTGACCGGTGGGCTGAGAAGGCTATCGAGCGGGTGTTCCCAAGCCTCTTCCAGGCATACCTGCTGGGCGTCGTTCCGAGTAGAGAGCTGTTGCGTTTGCGGGAAGACGAGAAGGGCAAAACACCTGACTTCAGCTTCATCCCCAATGTCCGCAGCGAGTTCAAAGCTCGAGGAGATGCGTTCCTTGATGAAATCAACAAGTTCATCGAACTGGCTGTGGGGCTGCGCGATGGCTTCTCGCCAGAGGGGGAAGAGCACTATCGACGTCAAATCGACCAGCGCACGCGCAACCTGATTGTTGATACCTGGAGCAGCCCAGTCTGGGGCAGCGGCACCATGGACGGATTCTTCAAAGGCCAGACGGACCCGATGCTCAAGCCCATGACATCGCTTCGGGACGTCGACCAAGGAGGCATCATTCAGGCATCGCTGCGGGACACGGCCGGGCATCGGCAAACACTTTCCGAGGTCCAATTGGTGATGGATTTAGTGCGGAACGGCGTGGCCGAAAACGGCGGCGCAGATAACGCACAGACTGGAGACTGATGTGGCAACAACAGGAGCATTTCTCGCTTCAGACGAGGACGAAAAGACACTGAGCGCACCGACTATGACTCGGTCACGCGGCCAACTTGGCTCTGCCTATGCGCCAGGTGCGTTCTTCACGTTCGAGGGCGGCCTAGGTGCCTGCATCTCGATTCCGGACCTTTCGGCTTCTGTGGACGACGCCCCCATCACCGCGCCGACGAAAGCACAAATCATCCTGCGCCTGCAAGAAATCTGGCAGACCTGGTTCTCACGTGCCTACTCGGTAGGCTCCAACACGCGGCCGATCGAGCCCGAACAGTGTTTGGATGAGGCCCTTCTGAAGGGCGTCTCAGTAGTGCCTCTGGCTGGTGACCGCATCTCTTTCCTGAGCCCATTGAAGATGGGCTACGCACCAGCGCCGCTCACCTTCGTATGCAACAAATGCCGTCTGTTTAGGCGGTTTGAGTCTGCCCATGACCTCTCGAAGAACCTTCATGGCATGCGGAAGACCAAGTGCACTGCGCCGGATGCAAAAGGACCGTGTCAGTGGCGCCAAGTCGACGTTGTGTTCGTTCATTGGTCCGGAGAGTGGATGCCCGTCACTCCTGGACGATGGGAGTGGAGCACTCGCACGGGAGCCTTACGACTGCATGGCGAAGAGTGCACCGTCTGCGGCGGAAAGTCCTTCAAGTTGAACACGGACTCACCGCGAATCGGTAAGTGGCACTTCTACTGCGCGAACCCCACTTGCGGCCACAAGGGGTCCGATGAGTGGCGACAGAACGACCCGTTCACCACCGAAGTGTTCCGAGACCGCCCTGGCATGGACAAGCGAGTTGGCGAGCGACGGATGGAGCCCATCTCGTATCGGGCGTCTTCGGCCTACTACGCGCAGGCCGACCAGTTCGTTCTGTTCCCGGAGTCCGAGCATCAGCTGCTCACCCTGCTGGAGCCCCAACGACAGCTTGAGCTTTCGGAGTTCATCGGTATCCAGTTCCGTTTCACCAGCGGCGAACCCACTCTCGACGATATGAAAAACTCGCTCGAGGCAGCAGGAAAGGCAAGCGAATGGGAGTCCTATGAGCGATTCGCAGCGCTACGTGATGACGCTCGGAGCAAGAACGACCAGATTGTTGCCGGAGTCTTCGACAGTGAGGTCAAGAAGCTGATCACACGATGGACCACAAGTGACCCGCCTCTCGTGCGTCCGCGGGTCGAACTCCCGCCCGTCATCTTGGCGCAGATGGCGCTTCGAAGTGAATACACAAGTCGCTTTGACCCGTTCGTTCTAGCAGTGGAGCATGAGGCCCTGAATCGAGGGAAGCTCTCCGCGCTACCGGACGGCAGCCGGGCGAAGTTTGTAAGGTTCAAGCATTTGGACAACGACCTTGCACCGAAGGACGCAACGGTCAAGTCCACGCAGGAGGCAGAGACCGCGCGGCTCATGAAGAAACTCGGCTTCGCAGACCTTGGCTTGATTCGGGAGTTCGACCTCTGCCGCTTCACGCATGGTTACACGCGCGTTTCGGCCACGCCCGTTCTGGAGAAGCGCGGGCAGAACGTCCCGGTTCGGCTGCGCCTGTTCGACTCCCTGCGCAACAGCAAGCGACCCATCTACGTTGTCACACAGGCAAATGAGGCGGTCTACGTTAGGCTGGATCCGGAGGCGGTATATGCTTGGCTGCAAGCTGTCGACGTCATGGATCTGCCGGACTGGAACAAGGACAGCACCGTCAAGCTCGGTGGCCGTCTACTCGAGGTGGCTCAACCGTTTGGGCGCTACTTCTCGCTGTTGAAGGAGGGGGATGCAGCCACCTACCGCTACGTCTACACGCTGCTGCACACCTATGCCCACGTGCTAATGAAGAACATCGCTGAGCTTTCCGGCCTCGACTTGGGCTCGATGGGCGAATACATCTTCCCGTTGGACCTCGCTTTCGTCGTATATCGCAACGGGACGACGATGGACCTGGGCAACCTGTCAGCCCTCTGGCGAAACGAGAACAACCGGTTCCTGGCCCGACTCTTGGAGTCCTCAACTCATCGCTGCAACTCTGGCCGCCTTTGCGACACCGCTGGCGGTGCTTGCCCAGACTGCATCATGATTCCGGAGACGTCCTGCGTCGCTCAGAACCAGCTCCTTTCGCGAGCTGTGTTGAAGGGCGGCCCACCGCCACGCGAAGACGCGACACATAAGGGCCAGCGCATCCGTGGTTTCCTTGAGGTGGTCAACGACGGCGATGAACTCTAGTCTGCTGCAGACAATCGACGCATTGGGATCCCATGCGGGGGTTCCATCAGTAATGGGGCACCGACCATGCCTGTAGTCGAAGCTGGTTCCAGCAATCGTTCAGAATCGCACTTCGGACCAAGGACTGGCAAAGACTGCGGCAGCCTAGAATGACATCTGTGCGCGGACACTTTCTTGACAATACTTTGCGTTGAGTCAAAGCTGTGTGTCAGTACCCGTATTTGCCGGATCTCGGAGCGGGCGGCGGCGCGGGTTGAATCCAACATCCTGGGCTTTCGCTGTCAAAGAAGTCCACCTTAACTGGCCCTAGTTCGTCCTGAATGACCTGATGGGCGTAGTTGCAGTAGGCTTGATCGCCACGAAATACAGAGACCGCCACCCGTTGGATTCCGGTTCCGCGCATTCGTTGCAGCAGGTGCCAGTCGTGTTTTCCGAGTCCCCATCCGTACAGCGTCAACGTCGATCGCCGCGATGCGAGCACCTCTCGATACACGGTAGACAAGTAGTAGCTATTCTGGATCGAGGACACCTTCTGCTGCGTTGTTCCCTCGCTAACAAACAGCGGAACGACTTGTTCGCTGCGCCATGCCTCAAGAATTGCGTCCAGCAACCCTGCCCCGGCGCGATGAATCTTGGATTCCTGCTCCACGGCATTGCGGCACAGAGCCAAGTTTCCATGAGGATAGAACACTAAGGTGTTGGTCCGCTCCCTATAAGGTTCACGAAATCTCTGCCAGTTGTCGTCGAACATTCCATTTCGGAAGCAATCCTTGAACAGGTGACCGTCCTGAACGTTGAGTCCATAAGTCATCGTCCAATAGACCAGCAGGTCGTAGTTCAGTGAAAGGACCGTATCAAACCCCTTGAGGAATTCATACATGCTAGGTAATCGGCCACTCACCGGGTCATATTCAGGATGCACATCGCGCACTGCTCGAATCAAACACTCTCTGACATTCAGATAGGCTTGATGCGTGCGGTTGTCCGGTATCCGGAGTGACTTATTGACGTTGGACGCCTGCCAAACCAAGCGAAGGACGAGTTCGAAATCCGAAGTTTCAAAGAAATGGAACAATAGGGACACATCTTCTTCGAGCAAGCCTCCTTGCTGAGCATGGTCCAACAAAGAGCCATAGCTGAAGCTTGGCGATACAGCAATGCTCGCTCCATTGGCCAGTAAGAGCGTGTCTTGATGGTAGATACGAGAAATCTGTACCCACTGCTCAATGGGAAAAGGCATATCGATTTCCTCCATTTTTCGCTTACCGAAGCGGTATTTTCCATCCATTGCGCGTGGGCCAGCCCGCGCACATATGGAAACGTCACGCCAACCTCGCCGCGCATCCCGAACTCCACGATGGCACGTCGTCTCCAGTGCTGACATTCCTGTGCAGGTGCGCCGATACTGGAAGTTGACTCAGGTGAGAGGAGAGCGTTTAGCGCTCGTCCTGTGCGATCTCGCTTGCTTCGCTGGAAGCGCCACCTCCTACCAGACGCCAGCCGCTTTCGTTTTTCTCGTACAGCTGACCCGAACCCCATCCGATCTCCCCGCCTGCTTTATCAAAGCAGACAGCACACATGCAGCCCCACGGGCCATTGCGCACAACGGCGCTGTCCACCATGAATCTCGCTGATCCCATGTCCCGCTTGCATACGTCACATTGATCGAAGCTGCCACTCCAGTATGTCGGATCAGCATCGTTGCCGACGTTCTTGAGTGCATCCAGTCTGGCCTCGCAAGCCACGAATGCGGCTTGTTCAAAAAGGTGTGCAAACGCTTGTTCATGCCGGTGAAACAGACCGACCAGTGCCCTCGAAAAATCCAAGTTCTCGTCGGTAAGTTCCGCCAGAGCACGACGCCGAGGCCCGCGGACATCCTCGATGCGCGCCGACGATACTCGCACTGGAATCAAACTTTGATCTTCCAGCCTTCCGACAGCATAGGAGAGGCCCATCTCAGCCATCAAGTCTGCGTTGAGTGCCCGGTGTCCTCCGAAATGACGCTCCATGAAGTACTGGAACGGGTCGCCGGCAAAATACTCTGCAATGATGTGAGCGAAGTCAGCTTTACGACCATCCCATTCGATCACCCCAAGGATCAGCTCAATCTGTCCGCCGCGGTGGATCTCGAAAGCGAAAGTCGGTGCATAGTCCGGACAGCCGATTGCGATGCAAGCGACAGTCCGAAGAATATCGTCGTTCGAGAATGCACGCATCCGAACAGCGTCTGTCCCCGTTTTTATGGCGTAGCTGCACAGATCGTGAATGGCTGTCCGCCAGATGGGATTCAGATGAAAAAGGCTATCGGCCGCCGAAAGCAGCGCTGCCATCTCGGTCTTCGATCCGGTCTGTGCCCTGATGTCAATGTGATGGTATGAGGTGCCGTCGTGCCCCCGTATTTCCTCTACGATTAGACTGTCCGTGATGTTCGGATCGTCGAAGCGGCCGAAGCGGAAGACCTCCATCGAGACCAGCGTCTCGGACGAAAACCAGACTTCTGCCTTTTCCGGATAGGCAATCTGCGCGTGGATGGCTCCGGAGGCTTCGAAGACTGAAGCGGAATCTGTAGTCTCTTCCCAGACCTTATCGGCGGCTTCGCTGACTTTGTCCTCTAGTTCGCTGATGTCGCTTAGCCACCCTTTGAACTCGACAAAGGACTCGTCCGAGGATCGCGCTCGGATGAGGTCCATGTAGCGCTCGAGTGAGAGCTCCTGCTGTACGAAGTAGACAAAACGCATGGCCGGGTCGTCGCCACTGTTGATCGCCAGCAAGAGAAGAAGGAAGTCCCGTAAGCCGGCCTCTTTCATATGGGCTGCGATGACTGAAACGGCGGTCCTAGCCTTGGCTTCGTTCTTGTATCCCCAAATGAAGTGCCTTCGGCTCAGACGGCGCGGTCGGTCCGCTGCTGCAAGTTCGACAGGGATGGCCGAGGTGACGAGCCCGTCGTTGCCGAGCACAAGCTGAATACCTGTGCAGTCGTACGGCGTCTCGCGCACAAATTCTGAGAACGGCACCAAGAGTTCGTGCCACGCGGTGGACGCAACCATCAAGCGGACTTCAGTGTCCTTGACCAAAAGATTCTGTCTTAGGAGGACTGCGTATTTCACCAGCTCCTGAATGGCTTCCCGAGCGGCTGCATCGCTGCGCTTCACCTCGATGATCAGGAATTTTCCGGAGGCCGTTCGACAGAAAATGTCTAGGAATCCCTTCGCGCCCTTGTCGTTTCGAAGCACTACCTCCCGACCGATGAGTGTTAAACCGGGCTCGATCAGATTTAAGTTTGCGATGAGATGATCTCGAATCTCATTCTCGGTCCGCCTCACGCTCATTTTTTTTCCTCGTCTTCTGCCAGAACAACACCATTGTCAGCCACGCGCTTGAGGTTCCCGCGTGCCAAACGTCCGGAGCCCCTTGACCTTCGTAAATGCCTGCTTATCGGGAGTTGAATCTTGGACTGGGCGGCGACGAGCGCTCCTTCCATAGCTTCCCCGGCATTGCGGCTTGTCGGGGCTACCAGGTCTCGCCCTGGCGCACAACCCAATGAGGAACGTGAACAGGCCCGGGACCTTGTAACGCGCAAGCGGATCTTCGTTGACCTCATGTTCGGGTCGAAGAAGCAGTCGCGCATTCCTCTTCGGAGGCCATCCGCGCTGTTCTATGATGTAACTTAAAGTAGCAAGCAGCATGTGACTACGAATCCGCACGGCATAGGGCTAGAGATTCGTCGATGCACGAAACCCGAGGAGAAAACTTGAAGCATTTTGTTGGAAGGCAAGATTCGGCAGCCCGTCTGAAAGCTGTTCTTCGGGGTGAAGAGAGGTCGAGGTCAGGCAAGCTAAGCGTTCTCAGCGTTGAAGGTCCAGGTGGTATTGGAAAAACCTCGTTCTTCGACCACGTGAGCCAAGAGATCGATCTTGACGCGCGCAATTTCCTGGTCGTACGCATAGGGGGGAACGGCGACACAGGTAAATCGGTGCAGCATGCCGTGCGGAGCCTAACGGCTCAACCCAGTAGCAAAAATCTGCCGCTGCGTCCTCCGGGTGCATATTTCCCCGGCTTGTTGGAGGCCGTAACAGCGTACGAGGACATCCTGCGTGAAGCCCTCGAGGAATACGCAAGGTCACCGGCCCAAGATACTGCGGCAGAAATGGTTATGTCCGCGATTGATGTGCTCGTGGGCCTCGGCAAACCCGTAAACAAGTTGGTGCCCAAAACCGAGGAGTACTTGAATTTCAGCGAACTCGGTAAGCACCGTGATGGCATCTCGAAAGCTCTCGCTGGTCTGAGTGCCCTGCAGAGTTCCGACATCGGCTTCCTTGAGAAACTTGGACTGGACAGTTCGGCGACGATGCGCAATGCATTAAAAAAAGGTCCACTCCAAGTCTTTAGCCAGCGGCTGTATGAGGACCTTTCTGCAATTCTTGTGGGCTACGACAGCAAGGACTTTTTCAAGCCGAAACTCGCCAAGTTCGAAAAAGTTGATCGACTCCTGCTCATCATCGACGACTATGAAGCAGTCAAAGGATCGCTGGAGCGCTTCCTGGTCGACCACTTTCTCCCTCTGCTCAAGGATGCCAAGTTCGACACCATAGCGGTGATTATCGGCCGTGATCGCCTCGCCGATACGGCTAGTGGAGATTGGGATCGGCAACTCGGGGGCGTACTGCTGGATCCTATTACGCTGCGAGGGTTGAATCGCATTGAGCTGGATGAACTGGCGCGCTTAAACGGGATAGATGACCCGTTGGAGCTCGAGCGGGCTTGGCGCGATACTGAAGGGTACCCATTCTTCATTCAGCTCTGGCTAGAAGAAGCGCAATCGGGCGGCCGCAGCGCCATGCTGCTCAAGCGGGCCTACGAGCGAACCACGAAATGGATGAACGATGAAGAACGCCGCTGGCTTGCACACGCGTTGATTCTGGACAAGGTGGACATCCGGCAGTTTCGAACGGTGCTTGGTGACGAACAAGAGGCGCGCCGCGCATTCGCCTGGTTCGAGGGGGACGCATCGGTGCGAGACCCGGAAGGTAAGACCTTCAAGGTGCGTGAATACCTACGCTCTCGATTGTTCGACTACATCGAACTGAGCGATCCAGATTTCCACGATGACCTCTTGAGGCGGCGCGCCGCGATTGCAGTGAGTCAGTGACGCCAGAGTTTTGTAGGGCTACGTGGTGTTGCTCAGAACCGCCGAAGTGGAAGAAACGTCTGGAGTCCGCACCGAGGCGGAGAGGGGCGGAACGACAGGCGGTCGCAGGCGTAAGCGCCGTGTGGGTGCGCTCTTTCGCCCGCGCAGGAAAGTCTCCAACCCAGTTAATGCAGCAGGATTTTTCTGTTCTTTTTACTTCGCCGGTGAGCAACTTGTACCTAGCAACACTCTCTTCAATTAACGACGCTCAAGAAGGTCATCTTCGAAAAATTACCAAATCAGCAAAGGGGCGCCTCAAACTGGAGGACGGACCTCCAACGAAGGCTGATGGACTGTACTGGCTCTACACGAGCTACAAAGATGAGGATCTTCGTGCTTCTCAGCCAAGCCCGAAGAGGAAAGCCGTGCCAGTCAACCGAATTGCGTCGGAGCGCGAGGGCCTCGACATGGTCTGCAATCGACGTGTAGGTGAATTTCGGCTCGTGTACAACGGCATAGGCGGCTTAGGCATAAAGGGATACGGAGGCCTTCGAGAGAGAATTCTTGAAGAGTTCCGGGGGGGTGACGGAACCGGGTCTCTTGCGATCTGCGACACGTCACTGAACGACCTTGAGCGCTGGCGGTACTCTTTCATCCTCTGGCCAGAGATCACTCATGCTGAGAAAATTGAGTACTTAGCGCAGGCCGTAAGGGTCGAGACGTTGTGGCGACTCCATTTTGGATGGCCTATTCTTTGTATAAGATGAAAAGCTCGAAATGCGAGCACTGAGCTCCAAAGTATTTCAGCTCCGGTTTGAGGCGAAACGAGAATGGAAATGAGAGGTCTTCGCCCATCACTTCTCTGGAATTGCGAATCTCTAAGCGCTGAGTACCTGGAAACTTGTGTGCGCACATTGCGGGTGGTGGGCGCGGCGTTGGCGTACTTGGTCCCGTACCTCAGCGGCGAGGCGAGCTCGTGAGAATTCATCGAGGGCTCGCTGTCCAGTCAGCATTCCGCTCAGGAAGAGGGTAGTCTCTTCCATCTCGGTCCAGTAGTGACTTCGGCCGCCGTCGCGAGTTGCCAAATCGAGCCGGTCGCGAATCTTTCGCGATGCCTCAGCATTGGCTACGACAACTATCTGCGGTTTCAAGCGAAGCAGAGCTTCCTCGAAGAGTGCAAAGCATTCTTCGACGACCACGTGGGCTCTTCCAGCCTTACCCCAGTAGCTAGAAACAACCTCTGCTTGGCTGGTATGGCGGAGAGGCAATAAATCGAGATGCTCAACCTGTTTCGCATCAACGCCTACGTCATGTGCAAAACGCTCTAGCGGGCGAAAGTACACGGCGTAATTCTGCCGAGACATGTGCTCATGCGCCTCGAGTTCGCTGAGTTCTTCGTCTGTGAAAACTGGTCGCCAGACGAAGCGATATCTCATCGGGCATTTTTTTAGCCGACTTGCGAACGAGGGGTTCATGCCAACGAAAAGAAGCTCGGGTTCAAGTACGAACTCAGGACGCTGCATGGGCACTAGCGACATCCCAGGCAGCGCCGCGTGTGCAGCTGCATGTCTCGTCCAGATGTCACGTGCTTGGCTGTTGTACCAATTTTTCATAGTGAAGGAATTTCATCAGCGCAGCGTGCCTGCTGCAGGGGAGGATTTTGGCGCGCAGCGGTCGATTTCATGTCTGCCGAACAGTATTAACTAACCATAAGGGGGTATTGACGTGCCTGTGGTTATCGTCATATAGCTTTGCTTCGAACTGGCTGCTCCGTGGTTCACCAGTCTTCACCGCCTTAAGCGCCAGCAACACCGGACCCGGTGCGCCGCAGCGCAGCGGGAGTCTCGACGAGCGATAGTGCATCGTCGGCCCAATGGATTCAATCTTCGGCGGCATGCCCGCAAAGGCGACTCGTTGGAACGAAGCCAATAAGTGATTCTGCATACGCGAATCCCGTGCCTTGTTTCTCTCACTCCCGCCCAAATGGTAAGGCACTCTCTCGCTGGTTTCTCACGCCGAGGAGGAGGGCGACGAATTCGAATTCCAACTCGCTCAGCAGGCGGCGTAGTTTGTTGGCCCTCGGTCCGACAACTGGCGCACCGGCCGTAAGCAACATCGGTAAACGGGAGCGAACCCAAAATCTGCTGCACAGAAAGTGCGCATCCGCCGAGGAGCGTTGAAGCGCGAAGTTTCGAATCTGCCGTTTCACGCTTACCGCATTTGGCGCGCAACGGCGCGGCTAGGCGTTCTACAGCCGATGCACACGGCACCGGTCGACCTCGCACCGCAGGAGGCCAGCGATGACGACACACCCTTCCGGTTCGAAGAGGTGGAGCCCGAACCCCGCGTCGCCTATCTCGTCCGGCTCTCGGACTATCCGCATCCGGCGGTCGATGCGGTGAAGGTGGCGGAACAACGCTTCCGGCGCGAGCTCGACCGGCAGTTGGGCAATGACGTGGTTCCGGCGCTGCGCGCGCTCCAGAACGCGAGTGAGTCGGGCGAAGCGATCTCACCAAAGACGAGATCGCACTGGCCACGCGCTGGATCAAGGCCTTCGACGCGGCCAGGACGGTGGGCTTTCGCGATCTGGGCGATACCGACGAAGCCTATTTCGCCGTTCGTGTTCTGTGAGGTGGCAGCGGCTACGATTTGGTCATGACGAAAGAGATTGCTCGCCTTTCCCCGGCAAGCTGCGTCCAGCTACTCGATGCCCTGCAAGCGTTCGGGTGGGAGTTCGAGCATCCCGTCAGCGCCGAGATCACGGGCTGGAGCAATCTAGGTGAAGAGATCAGCCTCATTTCTCCAGAGGAGGCCTTCGTTTTTCTTACAGCGACGGTTGGACACGGTGTCCAGCTTTGGGCGGCTCCGGATAGAGATCTGTTTCTGAGCTGCGGGAAGACGCTGCAGATCTACTTCGATGGATTTACTCCTGAGGAAAGCACATCGCTGCAAGCCGCATTGCGAGCCCGCGGATTGAAGTTCGATGTGAGCGACGACGGCGCCTAACGGAACCGATTCACAAGTACGCGCTCGCGTCCCCCGGGCGGGGTTAGGCCCCTGGCGGAGAGATGAGGGATTAAGGTTGGCGTGGGAAATCTCAGTGCTTCCTCGGATGAGGGGGCCGTTTAACCCCCCGCGACAACTTTCAAACATCTGCCGAGGTTGAGTTAACCAACCCCACCACTTGCTCGAGCACTGCCCCATGGTTGCGCTCCAGGTACCGGAACACCGATTTGTTGTCGACTAGCTTGGCCACATAGCCTCGGGCCAGCACGAGGTTGAGCGTGTCCTCCCCAAAGCCCTGCTCGATCATTCTGTACTGATCCTGCACGCCGGACATTTCCCGCTCCATCCGATCGACTTGTTCTTGGTCGATCCCTCGACCTTTGCGCGGGCGCTTTCCGGCCGCCAGCATTTCCTTGGCGCTGGCCAGCTCCAGCGCCCTCGCATATGAGACCGTGATGCTGTTCGCAGCGATCATCAATTCGACCGCCTCGACCTGACGCGCCGGCTTCATTCGGCGAAGTGCGGCTGTGACCTCCGGAGAGAACTGGCGATCCTTCAGCAGGTCGACCGCCTCAGGACAGACCCCATCGAGCAGAGTCACCTTTCTATTGATCTGGCCCAGATCCACGCACAGGGCTTTGGACAACCGCTCCGGCGAGATGCCGCGATCAATGGCGCGGCGCATCTTGAAGTGCTCCTGCACAGAGGACAAGCGGTTGATCCGGTTGTTGTAGGACCACTTGGTCCTCAACACCGATGACGATACGTGGTAATGCTGCTGACGCGGCTTCTTGGCATTCCGGAAAATCGCACCGATGCCGCGATCGAGCTCAGCCGCGAGAGCGGCAATCACGAAACTGCTTGCGCAGCCGCTTGCCGCTGCCTCCGTAGTTGCGGACGCAGAGGGCGCCGCCGGGATAGTCGTCAAAACGGTATCAGTGCCGTCGGCACTCCCTGCCTATACGTTCTCACTGTGATCGGGGTTCGGCTTGGCTGAGAGTGAACCTCAAACACCACTGAATAGCCCGCAACATGTCTCTTGGCCCGGTCTGCGGCTACAACGTTAACGCTCTCTAAAGGAAAGACTCCGGAATCAGCAACGATTGCATGTAAAGTTTTAGACGGGTCCAGACATCCGAGCCGGGCTCGGAATCAATCGTCTTTTGAGTGTTACTCTCGACAAACAACCACTCCAAATCGCGCTCCGATCCTTGCTTCAACCGAACCTGGTATGAGGCATTTTTCTTAAGCAGCTCCATCAGGCTAAGCGCCTCCGCAGCCAGACTAGGGCTGCGTATGAGAAGTCCGAACTCGGTGTTTAGCCCTTGTGAGCGAGGATCAAAATTTACCGATCCGATGAACATCTGCTTGCGATCGATGACCGCAGCTTTGGAATGCAGACGCAAGGGTGCGTTGGCAATCTCACCGGGAAGCAGCAATCGCTGGCCAAGTTGTGGATGCAACTCGTATATTTCTATCCCAGCACGAAGCATATTGTCCCGGTAACGACGGTAGCCGGTGTGCACGACGGGCTCGTCAGTGGCCGCCAATGAGTTGGTCAGCAGGCTAATCCGGACACCGTCTCTGCGACTAATGTGCGCGTGCTCCAGAGCCTCTGGTCCGGGAACTAAATAAGGGGAGGAGAGCCAGATCTCACTTTGTGCGCCACGAAACTCAGTCGCCAGCAATTGATGACTGTTGTCCAACAGTGCCCCGTTTGGCAAACGATAGCTTTGCTGCTCGCCCCGGGCCTTTGCAGGCGAGTCGGCAAAAGCTTGGGCAGCGCCATATACCATCCGTACCGACCCGGCATTTATCTCGTCCACTACTGGCAAGCGACCCATTCGGTCCAGGCCGCGATACGGCGAGGGATTAGGTGTGTCTATTCCGTTCACGCGCTGGTCGAAGGCACGCCGCAAAGTCTCAACTGATGCAACTGGCTTCAACACTGATGGTGCCGTCCTCACCTGAGTCGAGTTCCAGTACTCGTCAAATAGGCTGGACATCTGTGGAACCACGGGGCCGGCAACGAGTACCTCAAAATCGAAGAAGTTCGATTGCGTGCTTCGCATGAAATACTGGTCTCCAATATTTCGCCCTCCCGTAATAGCCAGGACGCCGTCTGCGACGAACATTTTGTTGTGCATTCGTCGGTTGAGTCGGGCGAAGTCCAGCAGTGCAGCCGCAAAACGGCTTGCGATGGCGCCGCGCGTCGGGAAAGGATTGAAGAGGCGAACTTCAACGTTCGGAAATGCGCCAAGTCCGTTGAGCAACGTTTCCAGATCCTCGGTGTACAGGTCGTCCAGCAACAGCCTCACGCGAACACCACGCAGTGCGGCGTTGCGCAGTTCACGTAGCACCAAGCGCCCGGTTGCGTCGTCGTGTAGGTGGTAGTACTGGAGGTCAAGCGAACGCTGTGCGCCACGCATGAGCTCCAGCCTTGCGTCGAGGCCGCCTGGGCCGAGCATCATTCGAAAGCCGCTTGCCTCGGGCGGTGCTTCACTGATCGAGGACCGTGCAATGTTGTCCAAGCGGGTGAGAGGCCCTTGAACTGCAATTGCAGTGGTCGGAAGGCGAGGATCCTCTTCGGGAAGAGTAGCGCAAGCAACGAGTCCAAGCGCTAGTACGACGACGCCAGCAAGGCGTGCTGTTCGACCATGGCCAAGGATGGCCAGACAGGTAGCAATGACATCGCGCCGAATTGGTGAGATGAGCGCGCTAAAGCGGAAGCCATGTGAGCGGCGCATACTAAGACTCTCAGGCGATTGATCCTTCATCCACAGCCAACATGGCGCCGGTGATCGCGCTTGCAGCTGATTCAGCCTTCACAATCGATTGCCGGTAGGTGATAGCGCCGTCGGCGCCGTTATCTGCCAGCGCCAGTGCGATTGCAGCGCCGATACCTCGCGATCCTCCAGTGACCAAAGCCCGTTTCCCCGTCAAAGCAATCATTGCGTCCTTCCCGCTCTGGTGTGGTTCTGCGTGTTCCCACGAAGAGACATGCACATTACGCCGTCCCGCCGGACGGTTTTAACCGTGACGCACGCCATCGTCAGCGCACCCAGAGATGTTGCCGAGGCCAACGTTGCCCGTCACTGTCAGATTTTGCTGTGGCCAGTTTGAAATCATCATTCGTCTGAGGGACAACAGACGTGCGTTATTCTTGACTCGGTCCGTGGGGGTGGCGATGGCGATACCCAGCTAGCTCCAGCACCACCGGACTCGCTCGCGACCTATCGGGAACAGACTATGCAATGGGAGGCTTGTGACATCAGCGTCCTCGGGATCGACGATGAGGTCACCCGCGCCAGATGGCGGGCGCTAGGCGACCGAGTTCGCTGTACGAATGTGCGTGTCCCGTTGGACTACGAGAACACTGCGCGAGGCCATGCCTCAGTGGCCATGCTGCGTGTGAGCGCTGCCCAGCCGTCCCAGCGGCGCGGTGCAATTTTCTTCAACCCGGGTGGCCCGGGAAGCTACTGCGATCCGGGCGAGTTTTTCAACACACTCGGCGGCGGTTCCGGCCATTAATCGCTTTTTGCCGTGACCAAGACCGTCACAACGGCCCCGCGATCAGGCGCTCTTCAAGGTTCTTCAGCATGCGCGCATGCTCTCCATGGCGGGCTGCCGTTTGTCGAGAGCTGCGCACAAAGTGCGAGGCTGGCCAGTAACAAAAGCGATCTGGTCATTGCGCCAGCAGCTCTTCCGCTAGTAGCTGCACCACTGCGTCGCGGACCCAGCGCTGAGCAGGGTGGCCGTGGCTGCGCTCATGCCAGACCATGCTCACGTCGAAGCCTTCTACCGGGAACGGCGGCGAGATGCAAATCAGTCCTGCACTGCGGCGGCCTTTCAGCAGCCGCGACGGCACCAGAGCGACAAAGTCAGACTCCTTCAAGATGTCCGGCACCGTAAGGAAAGATGCTGCCGACAGCACCACTCTCCGGCCGTACCCCATCGCTTCTAAGGCATGGTCAACCGCAGTGACAAAATTGCCTCCGCGCAGTGACACCACCACATGCTCGAGCAGCGCGAACTCCTCGACGCTCAGTCCTTCCCGCAGCACTGGGTGCCCCTGGCGGCCGGCCAGCAGATACCGTTCGCGAAATAGCGGGCGGCTTCGCAAGCCAGATGGCGCGGTGTGGGCAGTCATCAGTGCCAGATCGACCTCTCCCCGCATCATTTGATTCTCCAACTGCGGCACGTCGAGGTTGCGTACACCCAAGCGCACGCCAGGCGCATCGCGGCGCAGCCGAAGCGCTAGTGACTGCACGGCCGCCGCCTGGAGGTAGTCGGTGCATGCAATATGAACCACCAGCTCTGCCTTGGCCGGATCGAAATGCTGGTGCGTGGCAATGGTGGCTCGCACCTGATCCAGTGCCTGGCGCAAAGGCGCAAGAAGATCCAGCGCCTTGGCGGTCGGCGTCATGCCGCGCTGAACAGGTAGCAGCAGGGGGTCGTCGAACATCTGACGCAGCCGCGCCAGCTGTGCGCTGACGGCAGGCTGGCTCAAGTGCAGGCGGGACGCTGCGCGGGTGACGTTCTGCTCGGCCAGCAGCGCCTCCAGAGTGACTAGCAGGTTCAGATCCAGGCGTTTTCTGCCATCCATGGCTTGGATGATAGCCATCTCGTTTCTCGATTTCACTGATAAGACCAAGTTGGCCAAACTGCAGCGCTGGCTCTCCATCTCTCGGACGGCCCAACCCCCTGGAGCACCCTCTCTCATGTCCAAGACTGTTCTGATCATCCATGCCCAGCCCGAGCCGACCTCGCTCACCCGGCACCTGGTAGGCGTATCGCGTCAAAGCCTTCAAGCCCAAGGTCACACGGTGCTGGGGTCCGACCTGTATGCGATGCGCTGGAAGGCGGTGTTCGACGCCGATGACTTCCCGCAGCGGTCCGATCCTGAGCGCCTATCTTTCGGCGCCGAATCGGGCCACGCCTATGCCACGGGTCAGCAGACGACCGACGTGGCGGCCGAGCAGAGGAAGGTTTTGAGGGCTGACGCCGTGATTTTTCAGTTCCCGCTCTGGTGGTTCGGCATGCCGGCAATCATGAAGGGCTGGATCGACCGGGTGTGGGCCGCTGGCCTCGCCCACCAGTACAAGAACGCGGGTAACGCATACCGCTACGGCGCGGGCGCTTTCCAGGGCAAGCGCGCACTGCTCGCGGTGTCCACAGGTGGCCCCGAGACCGACTACGGGCAGCGCGGAATCAATGGGCCGATCGAGCAACTGCTGTTCCCTGTCACCCACGGCTCGCTGCACTTTCCGGGCTTTGACGTGCTGCCCACCTTTACCGTCTACGGCGCCGGCCGGATGGACGCCGACCACGTAGCCCGCGCCGAGGCCGCATGGCGGTTGCGCCTGGATGGCCTGTTCACTGATGCGCCTATTCCGTTCCGGGCCCAGAACAATGGCGACTACACAAACCGCAACGAACTCAAGCCGGAGATCGCGCCAGGTCAAACCGGCCTCATGGCACACATCGAGAACACGAACGATGACATGGTGGGGACTACCACGTGAAAACGCTCGCCATCCTGACCCGTCGCCCGGACGCTGGCGCCGACGATTTCGAGCGACTGGGCGAACTGGAAATCCAGGCTGTGTGGCGGGGCATGGGTGCCGGGATCGTGCGCGCCGTGCACGGGCTGGCCGACAGTCCCGGCACTGCGCTGGAGCTGGAAACCGGTTCCGCGGAAGAAGCCCGCAACTACGTCGACGCTTTGCCGCTTGTGGCTGAGAACCTTTTGCACGTGCAGATGGTGCCGCTGAAGCCGTTCCCTCAGTTTGCTGCGCTCGCACAGGGCCGCTGCATCCGATCGCGAACATGACTGAACCGACCCTGGAAGAGAACCTCGAAATGCCTTTGCAATCCATCCAGCCTGCGAACCTGTGGGACTCGTCGCCGTACCTGTTTAGCCAAGTCGTCAGAGCAGATTCCCCCCGAGGGTTGGTCTTCATCGCTGGCCAGGTCGCGCTAGCTGCCGACGGCACGCTGATCGGTGTGGGCGACATTGATGCTCAACTCAAGCAAGTCTTCGCAAACCTTCGGGTAGCGGTTGAGGCGGCGGGCGGCACGCTGAAGAACGTTGCCAGCTTGACGGTGTACCTGAGGGACATCGCTCATCATCGCAACTACCTGCTCGTGCTGGCCAAGGAGTTCGCCGGAGCTCGGCCGGCAGAGACGCTGGTCCAGGTCTCAAGGCTCGGGTTGCCCGAACTGCTCGTTGAGATCCAGGCCCTCGCTGTCCTTTGATGAAGCGTCAGGAAACCAGCTTTTAAGCAAGCTCAGAGCCGTCAACGACTGCACGTCTCGACTTGGACGTTGAACTCCCAGGTATGTCGCTTCGCCGATTAGTCGGCGCCGGGGCTGCCGCAGTTGGATAGCCGGAGCAGGGGGGGCGATCCACCATCACATGCTCGCTGTGCACACGCTAGCGCATCCCCTTCGTTGTCAGAAGCGACGAAGGTCCGCTTCTAGGCCGGATTCTGACGTACCGGGGCCAGGTCGTGCTATGGGGCGCAGCGCTGCGCTGTGCGTTTTTTCGGCCGATCGCGAGCAGGGCATTGGCGTGGCCGCACCATTGAGGCTGTCGGATGTTGTCGAACTTTGTTTCTTCATGCACGGTAGAGTCGCAGGCAGTTTTTTTGAGCTCGATTTGCCTGCTTTGAACTCCAATAGCTTCGACCAGCATGAGGTTGAGATGGCAGTTGCCTGTGCCATCGCGTCGCAAAAGTGGTTTGGGACAAAGTCACGCGCTCAAACGCTTCTGCGATGGAGTGCGCCAACTTATACGGCCTCTTTGACGTGCGCCCAAACGCGCGAGATCACGACTGATCCCTCGCCGACAGAAGAGGCAACCCGCTTGACGGATCCCGCACGCACGTCGCCTACGGCAAAGATGCCACGGCAGGAGGTCTCGTAAGGGGAAGAGGCGTCCACATCGCTGCCCGTCAGTACAAAACCATTGTCGTCCAATCGCACGAGGCCAGCGAGCCAGCTGGTATTCGGCACTGCACCGACCATCACGAACATGGCACAGGTGTCCACTAGCTCATCGCGGCCTTCTCGGTGGATCGTGACCGCTTCAAGCCGATCGTTGCCGTGCGCGGCTGTCACTTGCACACCGTAATCGATAGTGATGGACGGTTCAGCTTCCAGTCGGGTCGAGAGATAGCTGGACATCGAGGCAGCCAGCGTATGGCCACGAACGAGCAACCGGACGCGCTGCGCAACGCGACTGAGGAACATCGCGGCTTGACCTGCAGAGTTGCCGCCGCCCACGACGATCACTTCGGCGTCGCGGCAGAAGCGCGCTTCGTTCTCGGTCGCAGAATAGTAAATTCCTGCGCCCTCGAAGTCCGCCAGCGAATGGATCGAGGGTCGGCGATACCGAACGCCGGTGGCGATCACGCCTGCGCGTGATCGCACGCGATGTCCATTGCTGAACGTGGCGCAAAAAGAGCCGTCCTCCAGCCGCTCTAGTGCGTCGACGCGAAGCGGCATGGCGAACCTGGTTCCGAACTTCATGGCTTGCACCTCCCCGCGCCACACCAGGTCGGCACCGGAAATCCCGGTTGGAAAGCCCATGTAGTTTTCAATCCTGCTCGACGTGCCAGCCTGACCGCCGATCGCGATGTCCTCCACAACGAGCGCGCTGAGCCCCTCGGCCCCCGCGTAAACGCCTGCGGCGACGCCGGCAGGGCCAGCCCCCACGATGAGCACGTCAACCGCTTCGTCGTCTACCAGGTCGCGGTTCATGCCAAGAAGCCGCGCGATCTTCTCCGGGGTCGGATCGGTGACCACTGTGTCTTTGCCGAAGATGGCCACCGGCCGGTTCGGCGCAGCGGAGCAACTCTGCGCGATCGCCTTGGCCTCGGCGCTTCCCAGCGCATGGGACGCACAGGGCAGTCGGTTGCGACCCGCAAATTCGGCGATGCGCCCGATGTTCCTGTCGACTTCCTCGCCGATTAGCACGAGCGAGCTGGCCCCGGACTCGAGCTGTTTGCGACGACGGGCGGACAGGACTGTGATGATGATGTCAGACATCTCGGGCATGTGCGCCATAAGCCTGAGCATGTCCCCGCGACGCACCTGAAGCACCTTGGTATCGCGGACAGCTCGGAACGCCATTGACCAGCTCCCACCTGAGAGGAGGGAGATCTCGGCCATGAACTGCGATGGCCCGAGGGTTGCAGCCACGAGTCGCTCACCGGTGTAGGCGTTCATTACCTCGATCTCGCCGTCCTCAACGTAAACAAAGTGCTCCGCAGGATCGCCAGGACGAACCAATACTGTGCCGGCGGCATATCTCATCTCGCTGCCCGCCGCGCGAATCGCTGCCACGTGCGATGCAGCCAGCGGCACGCGCTGCATCTCGGCAAGGTCTCTCCCAATCGTTTCCAACGTTGATCTCCCATATTGAACTTCGACGTCACACACGCGACGCCCGCACCGCTCGGACGAAGCTTTATTACGGCCCGGCCGTCAGTTCCCTGCTGCCTCCCGGATGAGCGCTGCCACATTCGCCGGATGGGACACCATCAATGCGTGTGAGCCATCCTTGATCACAATGGTCTTTCTTGCCTTCGCACGCTCTGCCATAAAGCTCATTGCCTGAGGCGGGATATTCAGGTCTGCCGTTCCGTAGATGGCCCAGCTGGGAATGGATTTCCATGCAGGGTCATGCAATGCTTCCTCCAAGGCGGCTGCCCTGATCGGCCGTTGGGTGGCCGCCATGGCCTTCGCTTGTGCGATCGGAACGTCCGCAGCGAACTGTTGCGGGAACTTGGCCTGCTGGACGTACAGGTCTTTGCCACCGTCAGGCAACTCCACGGGCGCAGCCAAAGCCGCTCCGAGCGTCGATCCAGGAAACTTTCCTGCCAGGGCCAGCGCAGACTCGCCCTGGTCCGGAGCAAAGGCTGCGACGAATACGAGCGCCTTCACGTTACCTAGGCCGTTGGCTGCGGCGGAAATGACCGCGCCACCGTATGAGTGGCCGACAAGTACGACCGGTCCGGCAATCGATCGTGCGAGCGAAGCCAAGTACTCCGCATCGCTGGCGACCCCTCGCAACGGGTTGGCGGCGGCGACAACAGTGAATCCGCTGCCGGTCAGTAGCGAGACCACCCCGTTCCAGCTGGACGAGTCAGCGAATGCACCGTGAACCAAGACGATCGTCGGCTTGGCTTCGGTAGCGCCGGCCTCGGATGTAACGGATGCAACGGATGCAACGGATGCAACGGATGCAAGGATATTGACCGCAAGAATGCGCGAGATGAACTTGAACATGGTTTACTTCGGAGCGTACGTTGAGTTGTCAGCTTGATCGGATAGCGTCCGGCAGGGCTAACCGGCAATTCCAAACGGCGGACGGCTCTAGCGCTGCCTGTTGCCGTAGGAGTCGCTATAGTTCGGAAGAGCACCCGCCTTGTTTTCTGCCTTCAGTTCCGCTCGTTTGGCGGTGCGCTCGGCCCTCCGTTCGGCCTTTGGGGGCCGCGAGACCGCACTACTTGGTTTGGGATTACCTTCCCCCGGCGCGAAGGTGCGTGCCGCTTCGCCTCCCGCGGTCTTGCGGACTTCGCGCGCTTTTACCCGGTCTGAGCGCGGCACCTTGGGGCGACTTTCAGGAACTGGATCACCTTCACCAGGTTTGAACTCACGAGCAGCCTCCGCCGCCTCGACTTTTCGCTGCTCGTGAACCTGCGCCGCTTGAGGCTTGATCTCAGCCAAACAGCTCAAAGAGAATCCTAGGAACGCAACTCCGATGACCGACACGTTGGCGATTGATTTCATGATTGGTCCTAACTGGGGGGTGGAAGAAGGAGGATGCCCCCATGACCTGTGAAAACCAGGTCTGAGAGGCTTCCAATCATTGGTCAGCAGCGCTTTGCCGGCAACGTTCTGAAGGCCGATGCCTTATCCTCCTTAAGAGAGACGCTACCGATTCACGAAGCGATAGCTCACGCGAGGGGCACGGCATCAATTTGCGCTTGGTCGAACCAAGCCGTTGCGCCGCACTTTTCACATCATCGGCATCATCGTGAAGACACCGGAATAAGTGGCGCCGCGAAAAGACAGCGGTGCTAATGCGTGCGTGCCCCAACCCAGCGCGCTCACGACATGGCCTGTATACCGACGCAGGCCTGAAACGACATATCGAGCGTGGCGCCGCCCACGGTTTCATACACGACGTCGAACCCCCTCGTCCGCCATGTGCTTGACGTCTGAGCATCGTCGGCCTCCTCACCCAGTCGGCACAAGAGATGCTATGTGGGACTACCCGAGCGAGACCCGTTTGGCTAAAACGGGATTTCCTCAACCTCGTAGCAAAGGAGACGGAAATGTCCACCGCTAAGACAGTCCCACAAGTGAAGGTTACGGCGATCGCGGGCGATCTGTACGTGAGTTTCGAGCTCGGCGACAAGTCCTGGAAGGTGACGGTGAGCGATGGCCAGCGCGCTCCGAGCCGATACAACGTGGACGCCGGTGACACGGCCGCAGTTGCGCACTGCATCGACAAGGCCCGGGAGCGCTGCAGGCTCGAGCGGCAGGCCACGGTGCACTCGTGCTACGAAGCGGGGCGCGACGGCTGGTGGCTGCATCGCTGGCATCCAATACTTCGCTCAGCTCTACGAGATCGAGCGCAAGGTAAAGGACTTGGACTAGGATGAGCGGCAGCGGATCCGGCAAGCGCGGGGGCCGGCCGATCGCGGAGGCGCTGCATGCCTGGATGATCGCCCAGCGGCTGAAGGTTCCGGAAGGCTCAGGGATAGCCAAAGCACTGAACTACAGCCTGAAGCGCTGGACTGCGCTCACACGCTACTTGGACGACGGGATCCTGCCCTCGGACAACAACTGGGTGGAGAACCAGATCCGGCCCATCGCTGTGGGCCGAGGCAATTGGCTGTTCACCGGGAGCCTGCGCGCCGGTCAACGCGCCGCTGCCACATGAGCCTGATCCAGTCGGCGAAGCTCAACGGACACGATGCGTATGCCTATCTCAAGGATGTGTTCCTGCGCCTGCCAACATAGCCGCACAGCCGCATCGACGAACTGCTGCCACATCACTGGCGGCCAAACCTTACGGCGTGATCGTCGGCGCGAACGCTTGCCTTACCATTGGCCCCTGCGCGGCCATCGGCTCGCAGTCAGGCGCGATCGTCAGCGACCGACGAAGATCGAATCAGAGTGCGCTCATGACTTACCGCCCGATGTTCCCCGCTGTGCTATGGCCAGCCGCATCAACGCTGCTACTCGCGCTTCCCCACGCGGAGCTTGCACCAGCCACGAACGGGTTCACCGTCCTCGTGCAGGGCGAGCAGTTGTCTGTTCCATACCGCGTCTATTACGCACCGCAAAACCTTCAATCGGTCATCGCGCGTTCGAGTGGCGACACTCGAATGCTCGCGCTCTGCCTCGGCACCAGGCATTGGAATGGCTATGTTCGCGAGGATTGCCTGCGACAGCTCATCGGCAACGATCGACCATGGGTTGTTCCATTCGTCGTTCAGCTTCTGGGTGAATATGTCATCGAGATCGTGGAAGCCATTGCTGCCGCTGTCTCTGACGCTGACCCTGAGCCGCTCTCTGCATTCGCGCGCGAGAACCCCGACTTTATGGCGACCACAAGACGGCGGGCTTCAAGCTACTGGGACTGCTACTACCGCCGGCGCTTCCCAACGCTGCAGTCCTATCCGGCCTTCGTTGCACTCGAAGCAATCGAAAAAATGGGCACGCGCTTCGTAGTCATCTCGTGACGTCAAGATGTGTTTGCAGTACGCATACATGGTGCTCAAGTTCGAACAAGGTCGAAGTGGGCGTTTCGTACCTCCGCGACGACCCGAAGTTCCGCAACCAGCGCACTCTCGTAGTGACGGGTGAGCGCGCCGAAGAGTCAACCTCGCGCGCTCTACGCGGAATTCGAGTGGCATCGCGCCGACAGTCGCCAAGGTAAGAGCGCGCGGCACACCGATCACTGGCGCGCGGTGCACGGTGGTCGGAGGAGCAGGTGTGGGCGATCATTGCGCACCGCCGCATACGGTCACAACATGGACCAAGACGAGCTGCTGTGCAGATGCAAGCCGATCTGGTCGCGCTCGGCTACCAGGGCTCCTACAACCGCGTAGTGGCCTTCGAGCGCCCGTGACCCCGCGCCCCGCCGGCGAAGCCAGACCAGTTGCGCCCAAATTGCGGATGCTGCTCCGACGCTCCAGACGCTCCAGACGCTCACGATCACGGTCTACGAAAGACGTGCGCAAGGAGATCGCCGCCCGGCAAGTCCTGCGGTTCACCCTTCTGCCGTACACGGACGTAGCGCTTCGTCGCGACGAGAGCCTTTAGGAGCTTCGAAGATTCGCTTTCCGTCGCCGCGCTCAATGCTTACCGCGTGCCTCGCCTGTGTTCGGGCAGTGCCCACCAGTTGCAACCCAGGCCTTCATCAGTTCACCGAACTCCTTCTGCGTGCCCGGCGGTGATGCAGGCCCAAAGTTCCAGCCCATGCCGATCACTTTGTCTTCGGCGCTATGCTTAAGCATCTTGTCCGTGTCGGACTTGCCACGTCTATCCTTGAGCTGCGCGCATATCTGCGGCAGGGTCAGCCCTTGCCACGCCATTTTGGCCGGAGCCACACGCCAGCGAATGTCGTCGAAACTGCCACCCGTAGGTCCACTTACCGACGAGTGGCAAGCGACGCAAGTCATCGCCTTGCTGGCACCCCAGCCACCCGCACCGCGCACTACCAGCGGACGATGCAACGTCATCTCATCCCGCTGCGTCGGCGAGTCGCCATTGGGATGGCAGTTCAAGCATCTCGGGTGCTGAAGCACCTTGCCGGCCTCAATGAAGAGGGCCGCCGAGCGCGCTCGGGGATCTTGAATGGCATCGAATTCCGAGACTGCCTTCAAAGGTACCCCCGATGGCGATTCGGCCGCCTTGCTCGACTGCGGCGGTCCCGAGTCGGCCTGGGCCAGCAGCAATCCGGACAATGCCGCCACTGTGCAGACAGCGCGGCCAGCCGTCAATAAACGACACACAGCCATGGTCACACTCCTTGCACGAAAGGCAGCCGTAACGGGCGCGCCTTCCCCAGCCGTGCCAGCGCATTGGCCACCGCGGGGGCGATTGGCGGCACGCCAGGCTCACCTACTCCGCTCGGCGGTGCGTCAGACCTGACTAGGCGCACGCTCACTGTGGGCATTTCGTGAATGCGCAGGGACCGGTAGTCGAAGAAGTTGCGCGAGATGCGGACACCCTTGTCGAATTTGATCTCGCCGTACATTGCCACGCCCAGCCCGAAGCCGATGCTGCCTTCCATCTGCTGACGGACGATGTCCGGGTTGACGACCTGGCCGCAGTCCACCGTGCACCAGACCCGGTGCACGACCGGCTCGCCTCTCTTGCCCAGCGAAACCTCGGCGATCTGCGCGACATAGGTGCCGAAACTCTTGACCACGGCCACACCCATCGCGCGGCCTTGCCGGGGCTGGCCGCCACGCCAGTCGGCCATCTCCGCGACCAATTGCGTCACCTGGCTCAGACGCGGTGCGTCTTTGCCGGCGAACAGCTTCAGCCGCGCGGCAACGGGGTCATCGCCGATCAGCTCGAAGCAGTGGTCGAAGAACGTCTCTGTCACGTAGCCCGTGTGCATGTTCGCCACCGATCGAAGCGTGGCGACCGGAATCCGGTTTGTGACCGGATGCAGAACGCAGCGCACGTTGGGCACGTCGTAGGGCATATCCTCCATTCCTGCGGCCATCAGCTCCACTGCCGCGGGGGTCACCTTGCCGCCCGGATCGGTGATCGGCAGCGGCAGCGGCATCTGCGTCGACACATGCGCTTCGAGCGCCACGATCTTGCGGCTCTCGATCACGGCTTGCCAACGGTGCGCGACCATCGGGCGGTAGAAGCCACCCTGGATGTCGTCTTCGCGCGTCCACACCAGCTTGATAGGCCTGCCCGGGCCCATCGCCTTGCATACCTGCGCCAGCTCGCCCACCATGTCGCCCCCGGTGTCGATACGGCGGCCGAAGCTGCCGCCGGCCATCACCACCGTCTGACTGACGGCCGATGGTGGAACGCCGAAGACCTTGCCGATCTCGATCAGATCCGTTGTCGGTTGCTGAGCGGCAAAGCGGCAGCGCACCGAATGGCCGTCCCATAGCATCCAGCCGTTGAGCGGCTCCATAGGCGCGTGCGCCAAGTACGGAAATAGGACTTGCGCTTGCACGCGTTGGCCCGGGCCGGAAACCCGTGCCGGGTCACCGCGGCTGCCGACATCCAAGCCTTCATCGTCCAGCGCCCCGACGAATTCCGCATAGAGCTCTTCGTTGCCCCGAGACTCCGCCTCGCTGTCGTCCCACGTGGCTTGCACCAGCCGGCGTGCCTTGATTGCGGGATAGGTGCTCTTTGCGTAGACCGCAACGCCGCCGGGCACTTCCCTCACATCAACGACGTCGCGTACCTCCCTGGCCTTTGCGGCGTCGAAGGATTTCAGCTTGCCGCCGAAGCGCGGCGAGCGCAGGAGCAGAGCGACCAGCGGCTCGCCTTCGTCGATGTCTAGGCTGAATATGGCGCGGCCGTTGGTCTTGTCGTCGATATCCAGTCGAGGCGTAGCGCCTTCGACACCGATCAGCCGAAACTGCGATGGCGACTTCAGCATCACGGTGGATGGCGGAGCAAGCTTGGCAGCGGCATCGACGAACTCGCCGAACCCGCTGCGCCTGCCGCTGGCCGCGTGCACTATTTGGCCACGCTCGGTGCGCAACGCTTGGGCCGGCACCGCCCACGCCGTCGCAGCCGCTTGTAGCAAAACTGCGCGGGCTTTGGCCCCGGCTTCGCGCATCAGCATGAAGCTATTGGCGATCGAGCTTGAGCCGCCGGTGGCCTGCAGCGGCGATTCCGGTGAAGACAACATCGGATTGCTGAAATGCTCGATGTCAGCCGGCGCGAGCCAGACTCTGACCTGCTGCCAATCGGCGTCGAGCTCTTCTGCGACCAGGGTTGCCAAGCCGGTGGCCACTCCTTGCCCCATCTCGAGGTGTTTGCACACCACGTGCACTAGGCCGTCTCGGCCGATGCTCACGAACGCATTAGGCGTGAACTCCTTTGCAGCGAGCGCTGTCGGCGCGATGCCGGCAGAAGCCGTACGAGCGGTGGCCGCCGCCGCGGCCCAGGCGCGGCGAGGCGCGGCGAGCGCGAAGGCGCCGACGAACAGGCCCATAAGGGCCAACATGTCGCGACGGGAAAGCTTACCGATGCGCCGCGCATCATCGTTGCGGAGGACATCCGTGTCATCGAGCATCATGCACTTCTCCTCTTGCGTTGCAGCGTCCGCGCGGCGTCATGCATCGCGGCGCGGATGCGGGTGTAGGTCGCGCAGCGGCAGATGTTGCCGGCCATCGCCAGGTCGATGTCTCGGTCGGTCGGCCACCTGTTCTCCTTGAGTAGAGTCACGGCGCTTACAACCTGCCCGCTCTGGCAATAGCCGCACTGCGGCACGTTGTGGTTGATCCAGGCCCGCCGCACCGCGGCCGCTTCGGGGCCTTCGAGCTGCTCGATCGTCGTCACTGCCTTGTCGCCGACATTGGAAACTTGCACGGTGCATGAGCGCACTGCCTTGTCGCCAACGAGCACGGTGCAAGCGCCGCATTGCGCCACCCCGCATCCGTACTTCGTCCCGGTCAACCGAAGTTGATCGCGCAAGACCCACAAAAGCGGCGTGTCGGCGTCGATATCGAATTGGTGGACGTTTCCGTTAACGCGCAAGGTGTAAGGCAAGTCACTCTCCTCGTAATCATTGGATGCGCAGCCCCAGATTGAGGCAGGGGCATGTGACAAATGTCCATCGCACGGCCGTGTGACGCATCATCCCTTGGGACGACCTCGTTGCTGGTCTTCGGGTCTAGACCACGCCTGTTCTCACCAACTTCCTTTGGCGGGCGCCACCCTAGGCTCCGAACTCGCGCTAGCTGTGGTGCTCGGCGTAGAGTGAGCGGGCGAGGCCCCCTTCAAGATCAAGGGCATCTGCGCCCGACAGCAAGCGGCGTCGACGCGATCAGCTCGCCCTAGAAGTCGCGACGTATGCCACGCCAGCCCGAGCCGTACACCAGGCCGACGCAGGCCATGTCCGTACACCGATTGCCGGTCTGGACAGCGGCGGCGTTGAGGGCGTCGGGGCCAGGAACAGCTGGCGGTCTAAGCACAGCGTGGCGGCAATGAGGGCAGCTAGAACGCGCTGATCGATGCAGTCACGTTCCGGGAAGCCGTCCCATGGGTCTGCACGCCTCGATGGCGCCCGAGCTCAATGACCGAAGATTCACCGTTGGTTCGGATCGAGGATTCCTGCCTAGCGCCGGAGCCGTCACCCGGCTGCGACGAAGCGGTCCGCCAAGGCCGCTTCGTAGACGGCACCACCGTCCCGGCCAACGATGTCGACCGGCAAGGCACCTTGGAGCCAGTCATTCGGTTGAGCAAACCAGAACGCCAGCTCCCAGTCGTCGAACACGTCCGACAGATGCGCGAGCACGCTAGCCACGCTCGGCCGTACGACGAGGCCGGCCGGGTCAAACTGGAACATTGGTATGAGCAGCTGGGAGCGCCACTCCAGGCTCAGGATCGTTCTCCGGACGATGCCCCGCGCCAGGTAAGAAATGGGCTGCGCACACTGTGTTCGCATGGACAGCTCGAGCGCGTCGCCCGCAGCCAGGCCACCATGTTGCCGGAAGGCCTGTTGCACGATCTCGAACTGACGCGCCTTGAGTTGGTGAGACGACACCTGCGCCGCGTCATGCAGCCCATGCACCGGAAAAATGCCCGAGCGACCGAGTTCCAGTGCGACGTGGTTCATGAGCGTCTCCAAGCGCGCGACCCGTTCGCGCGGCGCACTGAATATCGCGGTATTGATCAACTATTGAACTGCCCTGAAGGCGGTCCGCCCGGGACTACTTAGCGGTAGCAGTTCGTAGCCCCAAGGAGTAACCTGGCAGCAGCCCGGAAGTTGCGGGATTCGGCGCGACGACGGGATCGCTCCTGCGATCGTAGGCACGCTCATTTAACCCCTTAGCCCCGCCCATGGGCCTCCCGTAGACTTGCGCTTCCGTGACCGGATCCGCGTCGGGAGCTCATGCTCAGGCACGGCGCCACGAGGACAAGTCATGCGTTACACCCTTGGCCGATAGGAGTTGCAACCTGCCCTAAGATTGCTCGCCGAGCTTAACCCGTCCACCATTGATGCCATGCGTAGACATGTTGGTGGCGCTTGCGGAGCCAGTCGTGCCCGCCGGCCAATGAGCGGCGCTGTTCATGGTTCTGCAACTCTGCGCGCTGTGGGCAGCGCCCGGCGGTTCGTCTCGCGGCTCGCGGCAGTGACCCTGCAGAAGCGCCTATAGCATGGGGCTGCTGAACGGTCTCGGAACAGCGGCGGTTTGGAGGGCTCCCGCGGTCGCCGACGACGTGTTGCAGGCTAGGCCCACCGACGTCGCGGAGCGCTAACGGTAAATCCAGTTGCAATGTGCTCTGCATCACGTGGAGCCGTACGGCCTGGCTGCGGAATTTCATTTTGGTGTTTCGGCGACCCTGGCGCCACCACACAGCGGGCGACTGCGGCAACCTGACGCACTCCTCGCCCATGGTCCCAGCCGAACGGTGGCCTCAAGGTACGCGGACGCAGCCCTCTCGACGGCCCCCGCGAAGACTGAGCAACTGCGCCGCATGGCTTAAAAACATTGAGCTATGTGCACTAACCGCGCCTCACGACAGCAAGGTAAGTCACTTACCTTGTGGCCGGGCGGGTGGTGGAGGCTTGGCCACTTGGGTCTAGTGCCTTAGTTGCTGAGTCTCGCGTTTGCTGCTGCGCCAATCGAGAGGCCTTCGCGTCTCTCTTGATTCGCTTAGGAAACAGGCAAGGTGGTTCCTTAAGCAGGGTCTTTATGAAACGCGGTCCTTACGCCATGCAGATGGGGTTGCCCCCGTAAGCTTTTTGAACGTGCGCGCGAAGTGCACGGCATCTGCAAAACCCGTTGCTTCGGCCACATCGTCGAGGGACATCTTGGTTGATAACAAGAGAGCTTGCGCTCGCTGGATTCGCGCCTGCAGCTGCCATTGGTAAGGCGCCAGACCGGTCGCCGCCTTGAAAGCGCGGTTGTAGTAAGAAGGTGAAAGTCCCGCAAGCGATGCTAGCGTGTTCAGGTCAACGCGAAGAGGCATATTAGCTTCAAGAAAACTCACTGCGTTCCTGAGCTGCATTGGTGACAGTTTCGCTGCGCTCTTTGCCTCGGAATCTGCTCGCCCGAACATCCGAACTGCCAACGCCGCTATGAGTGCGTCGCCATACAACTGAACAGATGGATCCGGATCGTCAATGACGTCGGCGAGTAGCTTCATCAACGTGGCAATATGATCATCAGAGAACCGCAGAAGAGGAACGTCTCCAGCATTCCGAACTCTTTCCAGTTGGCATGCTTCGCGTAGCATTGCGGAATCGAAACATAGCCTAACGTCCCTTGCATACCGAATGTCGCTGCTGTATCCCCATATAGTCATTCCCGCTGGAACGAAATTAATTTGACGCGGCTTGTAGTCAACGCGGCAAGGAGCATCCCGATTCAATCGTGGTTCTGATCGATATGACCCAACTTCTTCCAGTATTAGGCCAATCCGGGATTCGTCCTCGAATGGAACTTCATACATTACACGACCCGCACAGGTGAACTCTGCGTGAATGACGGTCACACCCGACCACACGCGTGTCGAACCAGTTAGGTTGAGTACATTCTCCGGCAACTCGACAGGGGTTTGCATCATTGAATCGGTGGTTTATCTTCCACTACCATGCAATTGGGTAGCAGCGTCATAGCCTTGATAGATTACATGAGCACGAGAATGCGCCCAAAGTTTTCCAAGCTAGAAGGCGCCCCAGCTTATAGCGACCGCAACGCTCTCCGAACAAAGGGCAATGTGCAGGTCGGCGCCATCGGCACCCTGATGGATCACTGAACGATAGCTGTGACGCGGATTTCGAAGCGCATCGTCGGAAGCCCTAGTTCCTCAATGCCCACTTGTGTCCAAATCGGTGCATGGTTCGGCATGTACTGTCTGTAGAGCTTCACTATCGTTTCGTTCACGATCGGCGGGAAACCGCCGACGTGATACGTGTTCACGTGAACGACGTGCGCCCAAGTCGCTCCTGCAGTCCGCAGCACGAGCTCAACATTCCGAAACGCTGCCGCGATTTCATCCTCGATCTTTTCTGGAATCTGCAGTGAGTCATTCCAGCCACCTTGTCCAGACGTCTCAATTCGATCGCCAATCTTGACCGCACTTGAAAAGTGCAACTCTTTACGGAAGATATCGCCAGCGCCGGGCACGACAAAAAACTCAGGCTTGCTCATGTTTCGCTTTCCAAAATTGAAAGGTCAGTTGGTGTGAAGTCTTCTGATCGTGGCGTCGACAGCTACTCTCGAAGCTTCTTTCTTTCGCGGAAGGCTGCGACCTTCATCCGGTTTCCACAAAGGGCCATGCTGCACCAGCGACGACGGTGTGACTTTGTATGATCATGAAACATAAGCGTGCAATCGTGGGCCTCGCACTGCTTCACTAGGTCCAAGGAGGGACTAACAAGTAGGTCTACTATCGCCTGCGCGACCGGATACAGCAGACTGGCGGCGCCGTTGTCTCGACGTCGTGACAGCAAGTGATAGGTCTTGCTGCTGCTGTTCCACGCCAGCTCGTGTGAATCTCGCCCCATCTCAAGCATGTGGTTGATAGTTCGGGTGTCAGCGTGCTCCTTTGCCTTTGCCGCTTGAATAAGCGCTCTCGCGCTTTCGCGCAGGACGAGTGCGAGGCTCAGTAAGCCAGGCGGCACTCCACGGAAGTCGTCAGAAAGCACGGCAACCTGCTTCAGCCACGCCACCACACTCGCATCGTCCACAAGGCATTCGCGATGCGCCGAACCTGTTCCATAGCGGGTATTTAAAAAGTCGAGAGCGAGGTCATCGCCGATGAGTAGCGCCGGGCGCTCAGTCTGCGAGTAGCTTTGCATCGCACCATTGTAACCGGCTAAGCATGCATTGACAAGTTACTATGATCCGGGGTAACCTCTAAAATCAACTTCAACAGGTTACAAGGTATGCGCATGTCCCATGTATCTCCCGCAGCCGCAGCTGGGCTAGCTGCAGTTATCGCATCCGGTGTTGTAAATGCGGCCGATCTTCAAATCCACCACCGCTTCGCGCAAGTGGGCGATGTGAAGGTGTTCTATCGAGAAGCAGGGAACCCGAACTCGCCCAAAATCCTTCTTCTGCACGGCTACGCAGCATCCTCGTTTATGTACCGCGGACTGATTCCGCTGCTCGCAGACAAGTATCACGTGATTGCGCCCGACCTTCCGGGCTTTGGGTTCACAGAGGCACCCGCCCGTGGCTCGTACTCGTATACCTTTGACCAGCTCGCCAAGACCATTGGTCAGTTCACCGAGCAGCTGAAGCTTGACCGCTACGCCATGCAGGTGTTTGACTACGGCGCCCCAGTCGGATGGAGGCTCGCTGTAGCAAACCCATCACGTATAACCGCGATCATTTCTCAGAACGGCAACGCGTACGAGGAAGGGCTTGGCAATGGCTGGGCTCCGATTCAGAAGTACTGGAAGGAGCCTACGCGGGAAAACCGCGAATCCTTGCACGAGTTCCCAACGCCGTCTTCGATCAAGTGGCAGTACCTGGAAGGTGTGCCTGATCCGAGCCTCGTGCCGCCCGATGCCATCGCCCTCGAAAGCTATCTGGTGTCGCGTGCCGGTAACGCGGACGTGCAGTTAGATCTGCTGCTCGACTACAGGACCAACGTCGCGAAGTATCCTGAGTTCCAAGCCTACTTCCGCGAGCATCAGCCACCGCTGTTGGCTGTTTGGGGGAAGAACGACCCCTTCTTCCTCCCAGCGGGTGCCGCTGCATGGAAGCGCGACATCCCTGGGGCTGACATCCGGTTTTACGACACCGGACACTTGGCACTTGAGACCCATGGCGCCGAGATTGGTGCGGTTATTCGGGCGTTTCTCGACGCGCACGTAAAGTGATGAAACTCGGGCGGGTATGCCGATCCACCGCTCGAATAGCGCCAAGTACACCTCGGGTGCAACGCATTTCGCAAACTTACAGGCCTTATCAAAAAGCGCGCTGCGGCTTGACGCGGCGCGCCCGATCACGGTCATGAGCGAGCCCGATCAAGCGTTGACCTTGGCTCCGCAGCAAAGCTGCTCACCAGAGGTTCCAGCTGCCCGCAAGTGCAAGCTTCAGCAGGGAGGATCCAGCACATTTAGAGAATGCTGACTCGCCCGCGCAGCGCAGGTGTCGTTGCATGTCGCGCGGGCATAACTGAAGGTGGCGCAGCATTCGGACATTGGTCGGGCTATAAGTGCCAACCAATCTAAACTGCGCACCCGTCGGCTCACTCAGGCGTGGACGAGGACGTTGAGGCACTTTCAAACAGCTTCAACTGCCTACACGTACACAGCCTTTGTTACCGGAACACAGCGATTGATTGGAGGGCGATCTTGCACAGAGGGTTAGGTCAAACGCCCTTCGAAGCCGTCTGCCCCGCCGAGGCTAGGAGCTGAATCTCCCAGGCCAACGCGATGCCACTGCCGCCGCCATGCTCCAGCAACACTTGAGACAGCCCCTTGGCCGTTTCCTCTCGTGCCCAGTCACGCTGCCACTCAGCAAGCACGGCTAGCCATGTGATGGGAACCACGCCAGTTTGCACTAGTCGTCGCACAGCCATGTCATGTGCTTCAGCGGATACGCCGCCAGATGCATCTGTGACGACGAACACGTCATATCCCTCACCAACGGCTTGAATTGCCGGCATAGCAAGGCACACTTCACTCCAAAGCGCCGCTAGGACGAGCTGTTTACGACCAGACTTTTTTACGATGTCTGTGACCGCGGGATCCTCCCACGTGTTGATAAATGTCCGATTAATTGGCTTCTGTTCCGGGAAAACATCTTGCAAGCCCTTCAAGAGGTAACCCCCTCGCTCCTCAAGCACGGTTGTAAGAATCGTTGGGACGTTGAATGCCTTGGCACCTTTGGCCAAAGCAATCACATTATTCGCAATCATCGTTGGGTCATGACTGTGAAGATTTGTGAATTGGAAAGGCTGATGATCAATAAGAACAACTATGCTGTCTTGGGGACGGAGAAGTGCGGGAAGGCCGGCTTTAATCATTCGAAACTCCTGGTCAGGCGTGCGCGATGCAGTGGATTAGGGCAGCTGACGCAAACTTAGCTCATTAGTAAGCCGAGTCTGCATTCCGTCCGGCAAGCATCGCAGCCGCCGGCGCCCAATCCCGATAGTGCCAACAGTTCCAGTGCCATGCACTATCTAAAAATGCTTGCCCGGGCTAGTCCTAAAGACAGAGCGACGTTCTGAGACGCAACCTAACGGTCAACTTTCGCCGGATTGAGGCAATATTGAACAGTGCTTTCCACTAGGTCTCGTTAGATACTGCGGCGGCCGATTCGAAGGACTCCGCACATCAGGCACCCGTCATCGGTAATGCCCCATCCAACACGAGTCTGGAACATTAAGTTGAGAGCACTTAATCATCATCCTCAGAGACATGGATGGAAATTTCGTCCTCACCAACAGTTAAACACCAAGCCCCTCGCTCTAGAGCAAATTGTCGAAGGAATCTTCGACGAAATCGGTGTTCACTTTGAGCAACTAAGAATAACGCTGCGCAGGGCTACAACATGTGTTTCGGCGATCCGATGCGGGCGCCGCTGGTCGTCCAACGCAGTGCCATAAATTCGCAAACCAAGGAACTTCTATGATTGATTTAAACGGGAAACTGGCACTGGTTACTGGCGGATCGCGAGGCATTGGTGCAGCCATCGCCACAACGCTAGCCGAAAATGGCGCTGACGTTGCCTTCACGTATCGCAATGCCCCAGAGAAAGCTCTATCTGTCGTTAAGCAAATCGAGAGCTTGGGTCGCCGTGCTTTCGCTATACGGGCCGACAGTACTGATCCGGAAGCAATCGTGCGCGCAGTAAAAGAGGCGGAAGCATCGCTCGGCGGCATTGACATTCTCGTCAACAGCGCCGCGATCGGCCACAGCGGCATGATTGCCGATCTGGAGTTGAAGGAGTATCAAGTACTTATGGATACCAACGTGCGGGCGCCCGTTTTATTTTCAAAAGCTGTCATTCCGTACCTTAAGGAAGGGGGGCGCATTGTTTCGATTGGCTCCGGGTTGGCGGAGCGTGTGCCTTTCCCTGGTGTTACGGCATACGCGATGACGAAGTCAGCACTCGTGTCGTTTACACGGGGACTGTCACGTGAGCTGGGCCCAAAGGGAATCACCGTAAACTGCGTGCACCCAGGAGCGACTGATACCGATTCGAACCCCGCAAACGGCCCGGCGGCTGACTTCCAAAAGGCACTGACCGCACTTGGACGCTTTGGCGAGCCCAAAGAGGTCGCTAACGCTGTGGTCTTCCTTGCAAGCCCTGCTGCAAGCTTGATCACCGGCGCGACCCTGCTCGCTGACGCCGGCGCTCTCGCCTAAGAATCAAAGAACGCGTTCACAGATGCTCCTCCAAAGGGGTATCCGACATCCAAGCAGCAAAGCAGCAAAGCACGCGAGATTCACCCTTCTCAGTTGTGTCGTTTTTGCACAGCGTGAACTGATCCAGGCGGCGTCTTGCGGCACTCGGATCGCATTCAAACGACTCACTGGAGTTCACATGGGAAGATGGTGCACGAAATAGCGGTGCTCGAGCGGCTGAAGTGCCAGCCAAGTCCGGTGGAGAGAATCAGACCCCGGAGGCGCCAGCGACCTCGCGGTGAGCCGCGCCGGGCACAACGGACGGCGCTTTCTTGGCGTTGCCGAAGAAACGGCAGCGGCGGCTGGCGAGGTACGCTGAACCTATTCATCAGGATGGACGGATATCGCCAAGTGCGGCCGGATTAAATGGCTGAGATGGCCAACGTTTGCCCGGCAGGTGTCAATGCTGCAAGTGCACACTAAGTCAGACTGACAAGCCACAACGCTCTCGTGCATCGGGGATAGGAGCGGCGGTCTCGACATGGAACGCCGTGTGTTGACGCAAGAGGCCGCGGACTTCGTCAGCGCCGAAGAGAGTCTGGGCTCCAGAACTGATGTAGTTGAAGCGCAAGATGCGCAAGACTTGTTCGTTCGTCGGCGCCGTCACTGATGCGCCTGACGCGCTGATGCATCGCTCCTGCGGGCATGAGCGGCACTGAGGTGAAAGTCGTGCTCGGTTCCGCTCAAGCCGGTCGGCTTCTGACCGACTTCGGGCTAGCGTCCAGTGGGCATTTTTAGTCTGTTTGCCGCAATCTTAAACAGTGCTTGCATCCACCTCTGCGGGCATACTGACCCCATGCTGGCTCAAGACCGAATGGCAGATGATTCTCGCTGCAGCGTTCTCCCACGCTTTCTCCGAAACTACCGGGTAATTTAGACCAGGAGGATCTGCCGCAAAGGTAGAGGCAATACCGGGCCAGCTCCACTGGCTTCGGCACTGCGACAGACGTCGAAACCGGAAAAGCATATGTATGTTCTTTGCTGAAGCTTATGGGCTGTCCTAGGAGGCAGCACTCGGCGTCCCTTGGGTTCACCATAGCGACGAAGAGACATCAAAGACTTCTAGAACCCGGGAGCCGTGCCAATCGGCGCCACGCGCCCGAGACTATGGACGGAAATTCGTTTCGACCTCCGACGACCCTTCGCGCTGCCGCACCGAGAGATCGCTTCGCAATGGATGCCATCCTTCGCTCTCGCCCCCGACAACGACCGGTCTTTGACGCTCGGCGGTTGCTCATACCTTGGGCCTGGTCGAGGGAGCACCAACAAGCCTCCGTACTTTGACAACCATCGCAGTCGCAGGATTGACATGCCATCTCTACCGAACGACCTGGACCTGCGCCAGCTCATACAGTTCTCAGCGGCGGATGGCCGCATCTGGATGGGCGGTCGGCGCATGGTCTTGCTGCATCTGTCGGCACTAGGCTCGCTTCGCCGGGAACTGCTTCTGAGCTTTGGCCGAGAGCAGTCTCGCCGTGTTCTCATGCGTGCTGGCCATGCGTCCGGCCGGCGCGATGCAGTGCTAGCTCGTCAGGTGCGCGGTGAGGCGGCACTGCTTGAGATGTTCTTGGTGGGTCCACAACTGCACATGCTGCAGGGCGCCGTGCAGGTCACCCCCGAGCGCTTCGATGTCGATATTGAACGCGGTCACTTCGACGGTGTCTTCCGCTGGGACCATTCATGGGAGGTGGAAACCCACATCCGTGATTTCGGCCCGCAGACCGAGCCTGTGTGCTGGATGCTGCTTGGCTATGCTTCGGGCTACACGAGCGAATTCTTCGGCCGTCCAATCCTCTTCAAGGAAACGGAGTGCAGCGCCTGCGGTGCTCCGTCGTGTCGCATCGTCGGCAAAGCGGCGGCCGCTTGGCCGGAAGCCGAAGCAATGGCGGGCGACTATGAGCCCGATTCGATGTTGATCCGGCTGGAAGATTTGCAGTCTCAAATAGAGAGCCTGCGCTCCACTCTGGAGGCCTCGGATGATTTGGGTCCGCTGGTCGGCAAGTCCAACGCCTTTGACTCGGCACTCGCGCTGCTGCGCAAGGCAGCAGCCACGCAGGTAACGGTTCTACTGACAGGCGAGACAGGCGTCGGCAAAGAGCGCTTCGCCCGCGCGTTGCACGCGATGAGCCCCCGTAAGGACAAACCATTCGTGGCGATCAACTGCGCTGCCTTACCGGCTGAGCTGATCGAGAGCGAGCTATTCGGCGCCGAAAAAGGCGCCTACACAGGTGCAAGCGCCCCACGCGTTGGCCGCTTCGAGCGGGCCGATGGCGGCACATTGATGCTCGACGAGCTAGGTGAACTACCACTACCCGCGCAGGCCAAGCTGTTGCGCGTGCTGCAGCTTGGCGAGCTCGATCGCTTAGGCGGCACCCAGTCGCGCAAGATCAACGTGAGAGTGGTCGCTGCGACCAATGTCGACCTTGAGGTCGCAGTCGCTTCGGGTCGCTTCCGGCGCGACCTGCTGTACCGTCTGAACGTTTACCCGATTCGCGTTCCGCCGCTGCGCGAGCGCAGCGACGACATCGAGCCGCTCGCGATGCACTTGCTGCAGCGCTTTGCGGCGCTCCATAGCAAGCGAGTGGCCGGCTTCTCCGACCGCGCGCTCGACGCGATGCGCCGCCACGCTTGGCCCGGCAACGTGCGCGAACTTGAGAACCTTATCGAACGCGGCGTAATTCTTGTCAGTGACGGCGAGCCAATCGATGTGGATGCGCTTTTCCCCGGGTTGCCGGACACCGGGGCCCTGACAGTAACGGCAGTGGGCACACTGGAGCCGCCGTCCGTGGCCGCGTCGGATTCTCTCTTTGATGAAGTATCACGGCGAGGCCTGACGCTCGACGCGATGGAGCAGCTGCTGATTAAGGAAGCTGTCGCTCGCTCCGGCGGTAACCTCGCGGCGGCAGCACGCGCGCTGGGCCTAACCCGGCCGCAACTGAGCTATCGCGTGCAGCGCCTCCGCAGCGGCGACGTGTCTCAACCCTAATCGCAAGAGGCCGTTGGCGCCAGCAGACAGCCTTCATCAAATGATGCAAACGATGCAGGCTGCTTGACGCTTTGATAACCCTGCGTCGAAGTGCGGTCGGATTCCGATCCTCTAAAAAGCTCTGAGCCAGCCCCAAGCGGTCGTCCAACAGCCCCGGAGGCGATGTTTGCTGGGGAATTGCCCTTGCGCGATCGAGACCGCACTTATCTGGCATGGCGCGTGCAACAGACATAGCAACTCCCTCCGAGATCACGAAATGGAGATGCACGCAGATGACCTCGACCACATGTGCACGACCGTTTCGCCATCCTCAATGAGAGCAACCGCATGCGCTATCGGCACAGGCGCCCCTGTCTATCGCGAAGCAGCATTACAGGTATTTCCATCAGAACTTCTCACCTGAGATTCACTATGACAACCCTTACTAGAGCTCGCATCCTCGTGATGCACGGCGAGCACCTGGTCGATGCCGGGCTTACAGCCACACTATCACGCCATAGCTACATCGAACTTCTCGAACCCTGCACCGCAGAAAAAGTTGAGACGCTTTTGCATTGGCTGTTTGCGCAGCGAGTAGACGTTGTAATTACCGATTACGACCGTGGGTTGTCAGTGGCCGCTGCGCTGCATCGAGCAAAGGTTTCCTCTGGTACGCGAGGGCCGCACGTCATGGTGGTCACAAGTCGCGCGACCCAGTCCGAGATCCGAACTGCGCTGGAGCAGGGCGTTGCTGGTTATCTGACCAGCACTAGTCCGGCTAACGAGGTCATGGATGCAGTGTTGAACGTGCAGATGGGCATCCGTCATGTCAGTGGATCACTGGCCATAAGCCTCTTGGACAATGTTCTCAATGAACAACTCACGCCGCGCGAAACTGACGTCTTGCGCCTCGCTGCACAAGGCCTTGCCAATAAGGTGATCGCTGCGCGGCTGCAGGTCGAACTCGGGACCATCAAATGCCACATGCGCGGGATCTTGGAAAAGCTAGGCGCAAGTAATCGCACAGAAGCTGTGGTGATAGCGCACGAGCGGGGTTTGCTAGCACTAGCGCCAGTGCCATTCCTCGCGCGCCTGGGCGTCAAGTCAAGTTCGGCTTCGCCGGCCTGCTTTCGCGTTGCAGCTCCTTCCGTGGCGAACGGAGTCGGCTCGGAGCAAGCGCCTCTACGCTCAAAGCCGGTCTGGGGAACGGCGTATCAGTAATCTCACTCACAGGGCCGCGCTTGGAAGGAAGTTGCCTATGTAGTACCTCTCTGCCGCCAAAAAACTGCTCCTTCGTAGCCCTGGTCGTCGGAAATGGGTTGGCGCTTCATGACAATGAAGTGGATCAATTTCGAAGATTCGGGGGTCAAACCTTCTTGAAAACTAGGAAAGCACCACTTCATGTCCAACATCGCACCCACGCATCGCAATCCCGCCGCAGCGGCGGCGGAGACCTCAACTGTCGGCACTACCGATGCGCAGGTTTTTTCCACAACCAAGCCCGTTTCGAACGTTTCGCCATTGGCCGTACTGCAGACGATCTTGTCTAGCCCGACCAATCTGGACTTCGTCAAACAGTACACCACCGATGACTTCATCTATGTCTCGCTGAATTATGGGAAACCGGAAGTCAAGCAGGCTCTGCCTTGGGCCGGGACGACCAAAGGCGTCAAAGGTCTGGTTCAGACGTTTATCGATGTGCATCGCTATTGGAAGGTCGACAACTTCCAGATCCAGGACAGCTTTGAGAATGAGGACGGCGCCGCGATCTTCGGTACCTTCACCTATACGTCAACCACCCTGGGCAAGACTGTTACCTCGCCGTTTGCGGTTTTGGCACGGGGAAATGGCGGCAAGCTTTCGTACGTTCAGTTCATGGAAGACACCTTTGCCACGGTCCGCAGCTTCCGTGAAAGCGGGCAATACCACATCAAGGCCAACCCGGACGGGTCAGAGACCGACATCTGAGTGTCTGGTGCTGTTTGAGCAAGTCACCTAGTTCGGCGAACTTGCGGGCGTGGATACCGGTCTCGTCCTCGAGCGTCGCGAACACCCCGCCGTTCGCGGTGCTCGGCCGCTGCCGTGAGTGACGATCCCACTCGCGCGCACCACCTGGTGGTCCTTGGCCGAGCGCCGCAGTTGCTCTGCGGTCCTGATGCGCCACTTCGCGAGTTGAGGGCGAACCAGGGCCACCGGATGGCGGCAAGGCTCAGGCCCACGGTCGCGTAGTCGTCCACGACGCCATCGCGCTCCTCCGGCGCGGCAAACTCGACCGGGTCTTCGAACGTGCGAGCTTCCCGAAGCATCTTCGTTGGTCGCGTCTCAATGGCATCGGCCGCGTCGCCCTAGTCACGGCGCCAATTTCGACACCACGGGTCTCGAGCGCTGCTGTTGGGCGAACGCGCCACAGGTTCATGGCGAAAATGTATGTGCGCTTCATGTCGCCTCCTTTGGAGTTATGCAGGGTTGAATGCGCCTGCTTCAGCTGAAACGAGGCGGCGGCCGATCGATGACACGACTGCCTTAAACACAGCAGAGTGCATGCCACGGACGATCACAGTTTTGTCCGACAGCGAGTGAGATGCCAGCTGAGGGGTAAAGCGTCGATCAAACCAGGCGAACTGATCTGGTACCTAAATAACCCAATGTGTACCGGCATCCTGTCTCCTACAACCGCCGACATCATTGCCCTTTGCGTGATAGCAGCAAAGTTGAGAACCCGTGGCGGACGGGAGGTTCCGCAGAGTCCACAAGCGCCAGTCTGCGCCTTTCCGGGTATCGAGCTACCTTCTCGGGAAGATCGGCAAACCGGCCTCGACGTGAAGGTGCCCCGACTGGACGACGCTATCCGCGTCGACGATTCCAAGCTTCTTGAAGATCTTCGAACTCGTATCCGGCAGCAAGGGCACGAGGCACCTCGCGATCGTCCACAACGCGAACATCAGGCAGGAGAGAACTTCGGCAAGTTCCGCTGTGTTCTTGGTGGCGGCTGCGGGGTCGGCCGATCGAGAGCCTTTGGCCAAGACCCATGGCGCGCGCTCGGCAACGTATCGGTTGCAGTCCGCCACGAAGCCCCAGACCTGATCGAGCGCGCGATCGAAGGCAAAGGCCTCTGAATGGGCCTGTACAGATGGCGGCAGCCGCTTGGCATTCTGGAGCAACCAGTCGCTCTTACTATGGGCGACCGAAGGCCACGGCCCAATGCCCGCGAGATACTGAGCGACCATGCTCAAAACTCGGTGTACTAGGTTGCCCAGTTGGCCTGCCAGTTCGGACTCGTAGGCTTGCTGGAATCTTGCATGCGAGAAGTCACCGTCACTTGTCGCTCGAATATGGCGCAGGAGAAAGTAGCGCAGGGCATCCGATCCGAACGCTTGTGCCAATGGTGTTGGATCCACAGCATTGCCCGTTGATTTGCCAATCTTGCGTCCCTCGGCGGTAACGTAGCCATGGACGAGGATCCTTGTGGGCAAGGGCAACCTCGCAGACAGCAACATCGCCGGCCAGTAGATGGCGTGAAAGCGAGTGATGCCCTTGCCGACAACGTGCTCGCGTGAAATGGCGAGATCCCACCATTGAGAAGATGTGTCTCCCTGAGTTCCAAAGCCAAGGGCAGAGATGTAGTTCACAAGGGCATCGAACCACACGTAGATCACTTGGCTAGGGTCTCCCGGTACCGGGATGCCCCAGCCACGGGCGCGAGTGGCATCACGCGATATGCTGAAATCCTCAAGGCCTCCGTCAAGCCACGAAAGCACTTCATTGAGGCGGGATGCGGGGACGATGTCGATCTCGCCGTGTGCGTAAGCTTTGCGCAGTTGGCTTTCATAACGCGAAAGGCTAAAGAACCAGTTTTCCTCTTCGATCCAATCCGGTCGCGTGCCGTGCTCGGGACAAAGGCCGCCCACAAGATCAGCATCCTTGTAGAACTGTTCGCAACCGGTGCAGTAGAGCCCTGAGTACACCCGCTTGTAAATGTCGCCCCGCTCAAAGCATTTCTTCCACAAGGCTTCAACGGCCGGCCGATGCCGCGGGTCGGCGCTGGTGCGGATGAAATCGTCGTAGGTTAGATTGAGCGTCGTTCCAAGCGCTGCGAAACGACCTGCGTTCTGAGCCACCAGATCCGTGACGTGGATGCCGGCGGTATCTGCCGCACGAACATTCTTGATGCTATTTTCATCGGTGCCGGCTTGAAGTCGGACCTGGAAACCTTGCTGACGATACAGGCGTGCAAGCGCGTCTGCCTGCACAGCTTCGAGCGCGAACCCGATGTGTGGGGCACCGTTGACATATGGAATCGCGGTGGTGATGTAGCGGCAGGCGCCCGCGCCCGGGGCGATATTCTCAGTGGACATGTGAAACTCCTCAAAGGTGGTGAGGCGGTTTCCCAATGAGAAAAGCCGCCCCAGGTGGAAGCGGCTTTGGCGTTGGTAGTGATCAGGTCACGCGCAGCAAATGTCCGCTTCCGGTGGGGAGCGCGACATCTTCATCGACACAGAGGTTGCTGAGGCTTTGTTGACCATGATGAGATGCTAGCCGATGCGTTGATTGATCGCAATGCAAATGGAAAAATGACCGTAGATTGTCTTGGCGAGGGACGAGCTGGCGGGCAAAAACTTCTGCGAGCAAGGCCTATTGAATTCCACCGATCTCTGATCGAAAAGTTCGGCGTTGCCGCACATTCTCACGAGGCCGGGGATGCCGAGATGTTCAGAACCCCAGCCGCTTCAGGTCTTCCGGCAGGAGGTTCTGACCGGTGCGGTTTTTCACGCTAGGTAGCCCGGAAACCCGCTCGCGCCATTGACGAAGCGAAGAGTACTCCGGAGGGACGGTGATGCCCGACACGTCAGCGTGCATTAGCCCCGCAAATAGCGTGATATCTGCCATTGAGAAATCCTCGCCTGCCAAGTAGGGCTGCTTGCTTAGCAACTCGTCGAAGTACTTCAGACCGTTTCGCACTTTTTCTCCTTCGCGTTCGCCCATCATGACGCGACCTTCCCACTCAGGACTCTTGAAAGCTTTAAGGGCGTCGCCGAGGCCAGGGGTGGCGTGGTGGAAGTACAGCCCTACTGGGTCGGTCACATAAGCCTCGGCACGCCTCTGCATCATGTGAATGACGGCCTTTTCTTTTGGCGTTCGTCCGGTCAAGACGGGATTCCCGTCGAGGTTGTCCAAATATTCTGTGATTGCCGTTGACTCGGAAATCAGAGTTCCGTCATCGAGTTCGAGCAGCGGGACGACTCCGGAGGGGTTCTTCGATAGATAAGCGGGTTGTTTGTGTTCGGCGCCAATGAGGTCCACCGGGACGAACTCGATCGAGGCGTCGAGGCCCTTGGCGGCCAGGACGATGCGGATGCGAGCGGGGTTCGGGAAGCCGGCGCGGTCATAGATTTTCATAGATTCATTTCATTCAAAGTAAGACGACCAATCGATCGTCAGGTGGATGGCGGATCGTTCGGCGTTGGTACGCCTTGCGATTGGCGCTAGACGAGTGAGTCCACCACGCCACCATCGACTCTCAGCGCCGCACCGGTAGTGGCGGACGCGAGGGGGGACGCGACATAGACCACCATGTTCGCAACTTCCTCGACCGTTGCCGGCCTCCCGATGATGGACGTCGGTCGATGCATCTTGACGAAGTCGACGCCGACTTGCTCGAAGGACCGCTCGGCCGTCACATGCCCCTTGAGCATCTCGGCGGCTCCTTCGGACATTGTTGGGCCAGGCAGCACCGAGTTCACCGTTACTCCTGTGCCGGCCATGCGTTTGGCAAGCCCGCGGGCGACAGCCACGTCCGCCGTCTTGCTCACACCATAGTGCACCATCTCAACTGGAATGTTGAAGGCCGATTCGGAACCGAGGAAGATGAGACGGCCCCATCCTCTAGACGCCATGCTTGGCAGGTACGCGCGTGCAAGGCGCACGCCGGCCATGACATTCACTTGCCAATGGCGATCCCAAATGGAGTCGTCGGTCTCGAAGAAGTCGAGTGGCTGGAAGATGCCGAGGTTGTTGACGACGATGTCCGGTTGCGGAACCGCCGCTACAAGCGAGTCACATCCCTCCGGGGTGGCAAGGTCTGCGGCATGCCCTCGCGATTGGCCTCCCAGGCGCGCCAAGGCCGTGGCCACCTTGGCCTCCGAACGGCCGTTGATGACCACTTGAGCGCCGGCCTCTTGCAGCCCGCGGGCTATGGCGTATCCGATACCTTCGGTGGACCCGGTGACAAGGGCGAGCTTGCCGGAGAGATCTATTTTCACGTGCGACTCCAGCGTGGGTGGCGTGCAAAAGCACTGAGTAAAAGCATTTGCGCACGAATGGAACAAAGTCGCGTCATCAGAGTTCTTCCCGGCGCGGCATGAATGCAGCGAAGGCGCTGGCCGAAACATCGGGTGGCGTGAGCTTTCGGTTCGTTGTGGAGCCGCCGATGTAGCGTTCGCTGATCTTCCAACCATCGGCCGTGCGTCGCAGCCGGTCCCGCATGGGGGAGTAGAGCCAGATGGCGGGGAACTCGCCGTCGCTGTGCATGACCTGGCCCGCGCCCAGCGCCGAGGCGTCCTGCGGCGCGGCGTATCGGACAAGCAGGTTCTGGTAGCGGACCTCGACGCCATCCTCATCGGCGTCGACGATGTGATTCGTGGCGTTTCGGCTGACGCCCGGAATCAGATAAGGGTAGTCGTGCTCAAAGAAATGCTGGATCTCCGCATGACCGCGGATGGTGCCGTGAAAGTGGTACGCCACCGCGTCCGGGAGGAAAGCGTCGATCATTGATGCCACGTCCCAAGTCTCGAAGAACCAGTTGACGCGGTTGACAAAGTCGACCGCACTTGCGATGTCCGAGGCGGGCACCGAAGTGCTGCGTTGGATGGGGGGAAAAGCCTGCACAGGAACTCCTTGCGTCATGTTGATGTGTAATTACACATATAGGGTAAAGATTTTTGAGTGATCACGCGGCGAAGACAAGATCCAGTAGTTCGTTGCGAAGCTGAACCGCACGTTGCCTACCCGCCTGTGCCTCGAACTCCTTCTGGGCGGCCTTCCAGTAGGGCTCCGCCTCGCGCAGCTTCGCTGCACCGGTCTCCGACACGGTGAAGGCCAGCGCGGATTTCGCACCCAGGGCTTCCGAGAGCAGCCAGCCTTGCTCTCGCATCGGCTTGATCGCGCGTAGCAGGGTCGTGCGTTCCATGACCATGCGGACCGCCAAGTCGGGAATGGAAATACCCGGATGCGTCTCGACTAACGCAAGCAGGGAGAATTGCGAGGTGGACAGACCAGCGCTCGCCAGCTGCCTGTCGTAGAGGCGCGTCATGTGGCGTGCAGCGCGGCGGGCTGCGAGGCAGTGACACAGGTCCGGACCCTTGATATCGATCATAGAAAGATTTTGCTGTGTAATTGCACATCTTGTCAAGCAGTGCGCCCTCGGAAGCATGAATAAATGAGTGTCAGTGCCGCGTTTCTCCCCGTGCTCGCAACCGCCTTCTGAGTGAGCCACAACTCTTGCGGCAGGCGCAGGCGCAATGATCGCATTGGCAGCGCACAACGCCCCTTCAGATACCCCGGGTCCGGATCTTCATGCTCGAGCGACGCAGCGCAAACACGCCCTCGAAGGTCCGGCACCACACGA